>CBJNAS010000032.1:0-17339 GCA_966434565.1 uncultured Phenylobacterium sp. | reverse complement strand
ACATGGCCCAGAACCTCATCCCCATCGACATCCCCCCAGGCCTGAACAGCGACAGCACCACCTATTCCGCGGCGCCCGCCTGGGCGGACGGGTCGAATGTGCGGTTCCGGCTGGGGCGGCCGCAGACGATTGGGGGGTGGGAGAGTCTGACCAGCGCCCTGGCGAGTGGCGTGTGCCGGGCGGTGCTGGCTTGGACGGACAATAACAGCGCGACGCTCAACATAGCCTTCGGAACCCATTCGAACCTACAGCTGTGGCAAGGCGGCGCCTTCTTCGACATCACCCCGTTCGGGCCCGTGACGGCGCTGGCGGCGGGGCCGCTGGCGGTGACGAACGGCTCGGCGGTGGTGACGGTGAGCCATGCGGGCCACGGGCTTTTGAGCGGCGCGCAGGTGGCGATCGCCGGCGCCGCGCCGGTCGGGCGGGTCTCGGTAAACGGGACCTATGCGATCACCGTGGTCGACGCCAACAGCTACACGCTCACCCTGGGATCACCGGCGGCGGTGTCGAAGACGCTGGGGGCCAATCCGTTGAGCGTCACCCTGGGCTCGCCCGTGGTGACAGTGACGGAGAGCGGGCACAACATCGCCAACGGGGCGAGCGTCACCTTGTCCGGCGCGGCCGCGGTGGGCGGGATCACGCCCAACGGGACGTTTGCGATCAGCGTGGTCGACGCCAACACCTACCGGTTCAGCTTCACCGCGAACGCGACCTCGACGGCTACCGGCGGCGGCTCGGCGGTGGTCGCGGCCGTGCCCGCCACCGGCGGCGGCGCAGGCGTGACGGCGACGCCGCAGCAGCTGCTGCCTGCGGGCGCGCGGGACGGCGCCGGCACGTCCGGCTATGGGACCGGGGCGTACGGTGTGGGCGGCTGGGGCCAGCCTTCGACGACGGACTACTTCCCGCGCACCTGGTCGCTGGCGGCCTGGGGCCAGAAGCTGCTGGCGAGCCCGCGCAACGGCGCGCTTTACGAATGGTCGAACACGACCAGCCAGCCGGCCGTGGCGGTGACGGCCGCGCCGACGCGGATCACCCAGATGCTGGTCACCCCGCAGCGGCAGGTGTTCGCCCTCGGCTGCACCCAGGAGAACGGGCTGTGGAACCCGCTCTGCCTGCGCCATTCCGGGATTGGCGACGAGACGCAGTGGTCGACGGACGCCACCTCGTCCTCGACGGCTCGGGAATATGTGCTGCCGGGCGGCGGGCGGATCGTCGGCGGCAAGGCGCTGGGGCGCTATCTGCTGGTCTGGACGACCCAGAGCCTGTTCCTCGGCACCTACGTCGGCCAGATCGGGCAGGTGTGGCGGTTCGAGAAGGTGGGCGACAAATGCGGCCTGGTCGGCCCGAACGCGGCGGCGGTGCTGGGCGGGGCGGCCTACTGGATCAGCCCTGACCGGCAGTTCCACAGCTATTCGCCCGGCGTCGCCGTGGGGCTCGTGGCCTGCCCGATCCGTCAGGATTTCGCCGAGAACCTGGCCGCCAGCCAGGCCGACAAGATCATGGCCTCCACCGTCGCCGAATTCGGCGAGGTGCGTTGGGATTATCCCGACGCCCGCGATGGATATGAGGTGAGCCGCTACCTGGCCGTGGTGGTGGAAGGCCCCGACGCGGGCGCCTGGCACCGCGGCCAGCCGATGAACGGGGTGACGGCGGCGCGCACGGCGATGGTGGACGCGGGGCCGGCGCAGAACCCGATCGGCGTGACCGCGGGCGGCGCCATCTACTGGCAGGAGCTCGGCCACACCGCCGACGGCCAGGCGCTGCCCTGGTTCGTGCGGAGCGCGGACCTCCATCTGGACGAAAGCACCGGCGCCCTCGTGCGCCAGGCCTGGCCGGACATCGCCGACGACCAGATCGGGCCGGTGCAGCTGTCCGTCACCAGCCGCCTGCATCCGCAGGGGCCGCAGACGGCGTTCGGCCCCTTCGTCCTGGCGCCTGGGCAGCAGACCGTGGACTTCAAGGCCGCGGGCCGGCTGTTCCAGCTCACCTATTCGGGCTTCTCGCTGCCGAGCTACGCCCGCATCGGGCGGCTGGTGGTGGACGTGGCGCCCAGGGGACGCAAAGGGTGAGCTCCGCCGGAGCCGCCGCGGAATGGCGGCGCTGCCGGCTCTGGCTGGTTCCGGCGCTGGAAGACGCCACCGAACCTGAGATCCTGGGCGAGCTCGCCGCGGGCCGCGCCCAGCTGTGGCGCGGCGAGCGCTCGGCCATGCTGACCCAGCTGGTCAGCGCGGACGAGCCCTACATCCTGGTGTGGCTTGGCGGCGGCGATCTTCAGGAGCTGATCGCCATGCGGCCGGGCGTCGAGGCCTGGGCGCGGGCCCAGGGCGCGCGGGCGGCGCGGATCAACGGCCGGCGCGGATGGGTACGGGCGCTGCGGCGCGCGGGCTTCGCGGCCGCCGACGGCGAATTGCGAAAGGCTTTGTGAAAAAAGATGTCGAGCAAGAGCAAGTCCACCACGGATCAGACCACGCACCAGGTGGTCACGCCGACCAATCCGCAGTGGATCACCGACCCGGTCCAGAGCCTGGCCGGCAAGATCGGGGATCTATCGAAGCTGGATCCCTACAGCCTTGTGGCCGGGCCGGATGCGCTGCAGACCCAGGCGGCGGGAACGCTGGCGGGCCTGTCGCCGGACAGCCGCGCCTATGGCGATGCGCAAGGGCTATTCCGCGGCCTGATGAACACCGGGGCGCCGCAGGTGACGGCCGTCACCGGCACGGCTTCGAGCCTGCTGCCGAACATCCAGGCCTATATGAGCCCCTACCTCAACGACGTGACCAACTCGGCGCTGGCGGACTACGACTTCGGCGCGGGCCAGACGCGGGCGCAGAACCAGCTGGCGCTGGCGAACGACGACACCTTCGGCGGCTCCGGCGGCGCGATCCAGACGGCGATGAGCAACGACGCCATCACCCGGGGACGCGCGACTCTGGCTTCGCAGCTGCTGAACCAGGGCTTCGATACCGGCGCGAGCCTCGCCAACCAGGACGCCGACCGCGCCCAGCAGATGACGCTGGCGAACATGACCGCGCAGAACCAGGCGCAGCAGTTCAACGCCCAGCAGTACGAAGCCGCACTCGCAAGGCAGCGGGCGGCGGGCGAGGACCTGGTCAATGCGGCCGGCTCCCAGAACCAGGCCGCGCTCGCGGATGCGGCGGCGCAGGCGCAGCTCGGCGACCAGCTGCGGCAGATCCAGGCGGCGCGGCAGGTCGCGCCGATCTCCCTGCTGGCGAGCCAGACGGGGCTGCTGAACTCGCTGCCGCTGGGGCTCTTCCACGGCGAGACGCAGGATGGGACGAGCCACGGCGTGACTACGACGGTGCAGTCGGATCCTATCGGCGCGGTCACATCCTTGGCGACTGGGCTCGGATCGTTGATGGCGATTCCATTCGGCGGTGCGTCAACCTTCAACCTGGGCGGCATGATCGGCCGGCAATTCGGCGTCAAGTGATGACCCCGTCCGCCTGGATCGCCCTGGCCTCGCTCGCCTTCGCGATCTTTCTGCAGGCCGGCGCCTTCGCCTTCGTGCTGGGCGGCCTGTTCCGCGACGTGAAGAGTCTGCGCGAGCAGTCCAGCGAAGGCGACTGCCGCAAGGAACTGGCCGTCCTCAACACCCGATTCGCGGCGATGGAGGAGCTCGTGAAGGAGCTCGGCCACGACATCAAGAACCTGCTCACCGGCCGCGTCGTGCCGGCCCGCCACGTGCGTCCGGCTCAGGACTGAGCCGGGCTTCCCAAATCCCCAAAGCTCGAACCGTGCAGTCGGTTTCGATGAAGGAGCTCTCATGTCCGACCTTCCGACCGAGTCCGCTTCGATGGCGGCGCAGGAGGCCTCGCCTTCGATCGACAGCGGCAAAATCGTGACCTCCGTCGTGCAGACCGTTCAGAGTCATCCGGACGTCCACCCGTCCAAGGCGGCTGGGATCATCGCCGCGGTGCTCGGTGGGCTCTACCAGGCCGAGCCGGCGATCTTCGCCATCTCTCGGGCGAGCCCCCGGACGCAGGCGGAGGTGTCGCTGGGCGTCGGGCTCGCAGAGGTCATCCTGGGCGCCTTCCTGCATCCGGCCGGCTGAGGCCGGCGTCAGTGGCCCGACAGCGTCAGCCCCGGCGCGTCGGGCGGGGCGGCGTCGCCGGCGTCGAGGGCCTTCTGCATCCAGACGATGTCCACCCAGCGGCCGTGCTTGAAGCCGACGCTTCGGCCTACGCCCGCGTGCTCGAAGCCGAGGGCGCGGTGCAGGCCGATCGAGGCGGCGTTCCGGGAGTCGCCGATCACGGCGAGCGCCTGGCGCAGGCCGAGCGCCGCGCAGGCTTCGAGCACGGCAGAGAGGACGGCGCGGCCGACGCCCCGGCCGGTCGAATCGGGGGCGATATAGACGCTGTCCTCGACGGTGTAGCGGTAGGCGGCGCGAGCCCGGAATGGCGCGGCGTAGGCGAAGCCGAGCACCCGGCCCGCCTCTTCCGCGACGAGGTAGGGCAGGCCAGGAGCCGCCACCGTCTGCCGGCGCTGGTCGATCTCCGCGGCCGAGGGCGGGACCTCCTCGAAGGTGCCGAAGCCGTTGAGGACGTGATGGCCGTAGATGGCGGCGAGCACGTCGGCGTCTGCGCGCGCGGCCGGCCGAATCAGCATCAAGCCGCCCATCCCAGGTCCAGCGCCCAGATGGCGAAGGCGTAGTCGAGCGCGATCTCCTTGAGGAAATCGAAGCGGCCGGACGCGCCGCCGTGGCCGGCCTCCATGTTGATCTTCAACAGGACGGGCGTGTCGGCCGTGTTGTGCTCGCGCAGCTTCGCGACCCACTTGGCCGGCTCCCAGTAGGTGACGCGCGGGTCGGAGAGGCCGCCGGTGGCCAGGATTGGGGGATAGGGCTGGCGCCTCACCTGGTCGTAGGGGCTGTAGCCGGCGATGCGGTCGTAGGCCTCCGGATCCTCGATGGGATTGCCCCACTCCGGCCACTCCGGCGGCGTCAGCGGCAGGCTGGTGTCGCTCATGGTGTTGAGGACGTCGACGAAGGGGACCGCGGCGACGATGGCGCCCCAGAGGTCCGGGCGCATGTTGGCGACCGCGCCCATCAGCATGCCGCCTGCCGATCCGCCGTAGGCGCCGATCCGCCCCTTGGCGGCGTAACGCTGGGCGACCAGATGCTCAGCGCAGGCGATGAAGTCGGTGAAGGTATTGGTCTTCGTCTCGCGACGTCCGTCCAGGAACCAGCCCCAGCCCTTGTCAGAGCCGCCGCGGATGTGCGCGGTGGCCCAGATCCAGCCGCGGTCGACCAGGCTCAGGTTGCGGGTCGAGAAGGAGGGCTCCATGGCGTGGCCGTAGGAGCCGTAGCCGTAGAGCAGCAGGGGCGCCGAGCCGTCGAGCGGCGTGTTCTTCAGCATCAGGATGGTGATGGGGACCTGCTGGCCGTCGTCCGCCGCAGCGTAGAGCCTTCTGGCGACATAGCGCGCGGGATCATGGCCGGAGGGGACCTCCTGGGTCTTGCGCAGGGTCCGCTCGCGGCTCTCCAGGCCGTAATCGAACCATTGCCGCGGCGTGGTCGGCGACTGGTAGACGAAACGGCTGGTGGTCGTCTCGTATTCGTAGCCCCCCTCGAGATGGAGCGCGTAGGCCTCCTCGGCGAAGGCGATCTCGTGGCTGCGACCGTCGCGGGCGGTGACGACCAGACGGTCGAGGGCGTTCACGCGCTCGGCGCGGACGAGATGCCCGGCGTAGGCGGCGAAGCCGGTGATATAACGGCCAGGCTCGTGGGCCACCCAGTCGCGCCAGGTGGATCTGGCCGGGACGGGCGCTTCCGAGATGCACAGCTTGAAGTCGACTGCGCCATCGTCGTTGGTGCGGATCACCCAACGATCCGTCCAGTGGTCGAGTTCGTACTTCACGCCGACGCGACGGGGCTCGGCGACCACAGGGGCGGCGGTCGGCGCGTGCGCCGGGATCAACCAGATCTCGGTGGTCTCCTGGTTGCCCACGTGGATCAGCACATGGCTGCGGTCCGACGCCACGCCCACGCCCAGGAACATGCCCTCGTCGCGCTCCTCGTAGACCAGGACGTCCTCGCCGCCGCGGGCTGGGCGACGAAAGACCTTCGACGGGCGCGCGTTCTCGTCGCGCCAGATCCAGAACAGCCAATGGCTGTCGGGGGAGAAGGCGAAGTCGCCATAGGCGCTCTCGATCGGCGCGCCGACCCCCTCACCAGAGGTCAGGTCCTTGACGCGGATGGTATAGTATTCAGAGCCCTGCTCGTCGGCCGCCCAGGCGAAGAGGGCGTGATCAGGGCTATGGCTTGCGGCGCCCACGTGGAAATAGGCCTTGCCCTTTGACAGGGCGTCCTCGTCGAGCAGGACATATTCGCGCTGCGCCTCGCCACGCGGGCGGCGCGCATGGATCGGATGCTCCGCGCCTATCCCGTAGCGGCTGTAGTATTCCCAGGGGCCGTCCGGCGCGGGAACCGAGGCGTCGTCCTCCTTGATGCGCCCCTTCATCTCGGCGAACAGGTCGGCCTGCAGAGCCTCCGTCGCGGCGAGCACGGCCTTGGTGTAGGCGTTCTCGGCCTCGAGGTGTTCGCGCACGTCAGCGCGCAGGACAGCGGGGTCGCGCAAGACCTGCTGCCAGGCCTCGTCCTTCATCCAGGCGTAGTCGTCGACGCGAACGCGGCCGAGCTGTTCAATCCGCTTGGGATCCTTGCGGGCGATGGGCGGGGCAGGGCGGGTCATGGCCGATACATGCGCCGAGCCGGACGCCGGCTCAAGGCGCGCGCGCGATCGCACGGGGGCCCCCGCGTCGCTTGGGCGCAACCTTCTCACACGCTCTTTCCTTGGCGTGCGGCCCTGACTCTGGTTTCACTTACGGCACATCGAGAACGCGCAAAGACGCGAAGGGCGCAATATTTTCGTTCGTCGGGGCTCCACATGATCACGGATCTGTCCGTCGAGCTGATGCATGCGACCGTTCAGCTCGAGCAACCGCTCGGCAACGGCACGCGCACGGTCGGGACGGGCTTCCTCATTTCCGAAACCGCGCCGGATGGACGGCCGCGCACGGTGCTGGTCACCGCCAACCACGTGTTCCAGCAGATGCCTGGCCAGGTCGCGCGCATCGGCTACCGCATCGCCAACGCCGACGGCAGCTGGAGCTATTCGCCCCAGCCGCTCCGCATCCGAGACGCCGGCGGCCATGAGCTGTGGACACATCATCCAGCGCGCGACGTGGCCGCCATCACCATCGCCGCGCCGCCGGAGTTCGCCAAGGCTGCGATTCCGGAGGACTACCTGGCCACGGACGAGACCTTCACCAAATACCAGGTTGAGGCGGGCGACGAATTGATGGCCCTTGGCTTCCCGCGCGGCCTGGCCGCGAACCAGGCGGGCTTCCCGATCCTGCGGTCGGGCCGGATCGCCTCCTATCCCGTCGCGCCGGCCAAGATCTTCCCCACATTTCTGCTGGACTTCTCCGTGTTTCCCGGCAACTCGGGCGGGCCGGTGTTCATGCACAACGAGGCCCGTCGTACGCCGAGCGATCCCGCCCAAACGCCTCAGGACGCGGAGTTCATCGCGGGCCTGCTGACGCAACAGGTGGAGTTGAACAACGAACGGCTTGAGATCGGGATCGTCACCCACGCGAAGTACATTCGCGAGACGATCGACTTGCTGGACAATCCGGCCGCGCCGGTGACGGTGGCGGCCTCGGAACCGCCTGTGTCCGGAGCCAAGGCCGCATCGGCGGAAGAGGCGGCGACCTACTGAGCCGCGCTTAAACTCCCCGTCAGGCGGGGAAGTATAGGGTGATGGTCTCGGCGATGCAGGCCGGCCTGCCTTCGCCTTCGATCTCGACGGTGTATTCGGTCTTGACTTGCAGGCCCCCAGACCTCGGCTCGGCCGCCTGTATCTTTGAGCGCACCCGGATGCGCTTGCCGGCTTTCACCATGTTGAGGTAGCGGACCTTGTCCGAGCCGTAGTTGAGGGCCCGGCCAACGCCCGCGACCTGCATGACGCTGCTGTCGAGCAGGGGAATCAGCGACAGCGTGAGATAGCCGTGGGCGATCGTGCCGCCCATCTCCCGGCGCGCGCGCTCGACATCGACGTGGATCCATTGAGGGTCGCCGGTGGCCTCGGCGAATTTGTCCACACGCTCTTGGGTGAGTTCGAGCCAGTCGCCTACGCCGATTTCCTGCCCTACCAGCGTGGGCAAGTCGCGGTACTCGATCATCCTCATGCGATTCTGCTCTCCCCTCGGAGGCTTAGAACGGGTCCGCCTCAACTACCCTGCTCGGGCGGCGCCCGCCGCGGCTCATGCGGCGCCGCAGCAACGCTTGTCAAATGTTCGCTTAAATTTCACCGGCGCCTTGATGTTTCCTACTTCCGATAGACGCGCTGGCGCATAGCGCGTCGGGGTTCTCGTCACCTCGGCACTCGGCCTCAGCTACCCGGCCTGATTGGTTATATTGTGGCGACGTCAAAGGTGTTTTTGACCACAATAATCATTCTTCTGCTTGTGCTTGCCGCCAGTTCCCGTTAGTAGCTGCTACTGATGTTGTGAATCGCATCTGCGGCCTTTCATGGCGCAGGTCCCATGGAATGACAAGAATGGACGAGAAGTCGGAAGTCATCGAGATGACGGCGGACATTGTCTCCGCCTATGTGGGCAACAATACGGTAGCGGCCGCCGATTTGCCGGGGCTGATCCAGAGCGTCCATCGCGCGCTCGCCGGGGTCTCCGCCGGCCAGGAAGCCCCCGAAGCCGCGCCGAAGGAGCCGGCGGTTCCGGTGCGGCGTTCGATCACCCCGGACTATCTCGTCTGCCTCGAGGACGGCCGCAAGTTCAAGTCGCTGAAGCGGCACCTGCGGACCAAGTACAACATGAGCCCCGAGGAATATCGGGCGAAGTGGAACCTGCCCAAAGATTATCCGATGGTGGCGCCGAACTACGCCAAGGCGCGCTCGGATCTCGCCAAGCAGATGGGTCTCGGCCAGGGCGGCCGGCAGGCTCCGCGCAAGAAGCGCTAGGGGCACAATCCCGGTATCGAAGAGCGCCCGCCGGCCGATCCGGCGGGCGTTTTTCTTGGCCACTAGCTGCGTCGAAAGCGCAGAAAACGGCGCTCCGCCACAATTTTGACTTGCCGACGATTCGCGGCTCAGGCGATAAACGAATCGTTATGATTCCAAGCGCTTGTTAAGGAATCTGAAGATGGCGGCGCAGATCGGGGCTCCCATGGCGGCTGCCCGCGCGCACGAAGAACTGTTCACTTACTGGGCCTCCTTGCGGGGCGCTAGACGGCTGCCCGGGCGCGCCGATATCGATCCCGGCTGCTTCAAGCGGCACCTGCCGACCATCAGCCTGATCGAGGTCATCCCCGAACCGCGCGACTTCCGTTTCCGATTGGCGGGCACCGGCCTCTACACCGTCTACGGCCGCGAGATCACCGGACGCCTGCTGGGCGAGGTCTACGCGGGGCCGGCGATCGACTATTGGCGCGACGAGCTCGGGCAGGTGGTGGAGGAGCGTCGTCCTGCCGTCGGGGCCCACAATCTCGCCTGGAAGGGCGCTTCACACCTTTCAATCCTGTGGCTGCGGCTGCCTCTGGCCAGCAATGGCTGTGATGTCGACATGATCCTGGGCTTCGACGCCGTCATCGGCATGGCCCAGGCCCCCAGCGGCATCCGCGCCGCCTGATTCAGGCTACCGCCAGCTCCGCGTCCCGGCGGATCCGCGCGACCATGGACGCCAACCCGTTGGAGCGCTGCGCCGAAAGCGCCCCGGAGAGACCCAGCTGCTCGAAGGCGGTCTTGGCGTCGAAGGCAAGGATCTCCTCGGCCGGCCGGCCGGAATAGAGGCGCAGCAGCACGGCGATCAGGCCCCGCACGATGTGGGCGTCGGAATCGCCGCGAAACCGCAGGGCGCCGCCGGGTTGCGGCTCGGTGATGAGCCAGACCTGGCTCGCACACCCGCGGACCTTGTTGACCTCGTTGCGCTCGGCGTCGCTCAGCGGCGCGAGCTCGCGGCCGAGCTCGATCACGTAGCGGTATCGTTCTTCCCAGTCGCCCAGGAGGTCGAATTCCGCCGCGAAGTCGTTCAGGGTCTCGTCTATCGCGCTCATGGCTGCGGCGACTTAAGGGTCCGCTGGCCGCAGCGCAACCCGCTCAGGGGGCCGGGAGCAGGATGTAGGCCGCGAAGCCCTGGCCGTGGTCGGAGACGAGCGTCAGGCGCGCGCCCATAGCCTTGCAGGCAAGGTCGCAGATCGCCAGGCCGAGTCCTGCGCCCTCGGCACGGCGCGTGAGCGCGTTGCCGCCCTGCTCGAACGGAAGCATCAGTCGCTCGAGATCGGCGGCGTCGACGCCCTCGCCTTCGTTGCGCACGATGATCGCCCGGCCGTCGCGACGCACGTCGACGCGGACCTCGATCAGCCCCCCCTCGGGCGAGAAGGTGACCGCGTTCTGCATCAGGTGCGCGAGCACCGACCGCAGGGCGCGCGCGTCCGTGACGGCTTCGATATCGCCGCAGGGGGCGATCTCCAGGCGAAGCTCGCGGGCCGTCAGGCTCTCATGCAGACCATCACGAAGGGTCTCGAACAGCGGAGCCAGGCGCTCAGGCTGTAGCGAGATGTCGATGTCGCCCGAGTGCAGGCGGGCAATCTCCACCACCTGGTTGACGATCCTCAGCAGCTTCTCGCCGCTGCAGCGGATGATCTCGGCGTATTCGCGGTACTGGGCGACGCCCAGCGGCCCGTAAAGCTCCGAGGCGAGGATCTCAGAAAAGCCCAGGATGGAGTTCAGCGGCGTGCGAAGCTCGTGGCTGACCACGCGCAGAAATGACCGCTTCGGGTCGTCCGTGGCCGCGCGCGCTGCCGAATTGATGCCGGCGATCGGGCGGGGCCCTTCCTCTCGACAAACGGCTGAGGGCATGACGGTGCAGGTCGCCTCCGGTCCAGAAGTCGCCAACTTGCCGTATCGCGCTTACAATTTGGTTTCCCGTCGCGCGCGTTCCGCCGCGGGCAGTCGCCTGGCAGGCGAGCCATCTTAACCGGACTCACCTACCGGGTTAGGGTGATCCCATGGGGAATGAACTGCGGATGCGAAGGCCGTGACTGCGATCCGCCGCTCGCGGCGCCCGGGGCTCCTGTCGCAGCGACGCGAGATCGGCCACGGCTTCGCCATGGGCTGGCATCTGGCGTGGGCCGGCGGCGTATCGCTCACCGGTTTCGTGCTAATGGCCGCTGGTCGGTTCGCGTCGGGCGCGGAGCTGGCGCCGCTCGCCCTTGCAGCTGCGGCGGGGTTTGCCGGCGCGGCCCTGTGCCGGGCGGGCGCCCGGGCGCAGACCGCCGCCGTGCTCCTCTGGACGGTGGCGGCGACCAGCGCCGCCCTGATGACGGGAGGCGCCGCGGGACCGCTCGCCGTCTGGTGTCTCGCGCCACTGGCCGCGGCGGCGGCCTTCCGCAAGCCGGACCTTCTCCCTCTGGGCGCCGCCGGCGCATTCGCCGCGGCGGCGCTGTCCGCGCTGAGCTCGGCCCTGCTGCGGCTACCCACGGTCCCGCCCAGTGCGGCGGTCTGGCTCGGTCTGGCGGCGTTGACGGGAATGGCGCTTGCCTTGGGCGTGGCGCTCGTGGCGCTGCACGTGGAAGCGATGCAAGAGCGAGAAGCCCGGGACGAAATCGAGATCGGGCTGCTCGAAGTGCTCGACAACCAGCCCCAGCTCCTGCTCGACCTGCATCCAGTCGGACAGATCGTGGAGGCCTTCGGCCAGCCGCCAGCGGGCTGGCGAGCGCGGGATCTGACGGACCGCAGCCTGTTCGACCTCGTACAGCCGGAAGATCGGGCCTCGGCGGAAGCCGCGCTGCAACGGGCCGTCCGCATCGGCGCGGCGACGCTGAGCGCACGACCCGCCCACGACCCGGACGGCTGGTGGGAGGTCGCGCTGCGCCGCATGAGCGCAAAGCGAGTCGTCGTGGCCGTGCGCGATGCGCGCGGCCAGCGGCGTCGCGAGGCCGAACTGGAGGCTGCGCGGGCGGCGGCGGAGCAGCAGAACGCCGGCAAAAGTCGCTTCCTCGCCAACATGAGCCACGAGCTGCGAACGCCGCTCAATGCGATCATGGGCTTTTCGGACATCCTGCGGCAGCGCCTGTTCGGACCGATCTCCGATCGATATGCGGAGTACGCCGAACTGATCCACGAGTCGGGCGCGCACCTGCTGGAACTGATCAACGACGTGCTGGACATGTCGAAGATCGAGGCCGACCGGTTCGAGTTGGCGCGCGAGACCTTCGATCCCCGCGAGGCGGTCTCGGGGGCGCTGCGACTGATGCGCGGGCAGGCGGATCGGGCCGGCGTCAGTCTGCGTGGCGTGCTTCCCAACATTCCGCTGCTGGCCAATGCCGATCGCCGCGCCGTGAAGCAGATCGCGCTCAACCTGCTGTCGAACGCGCTGAAGTTCACGCCAAGGGGCGGCGCGGTGACGCTCACCTTGCAGGCCGTTGGTGAGGTATTGGAGCTGATCGTCGCCGACACCGGCGTCGGGATAGCGCCTGACGACCTGGCGCGGCTCGGTCGTCCGTTCGAGCAGGCCGGCGATGCGAGCCAGAAGGCGGCGGGATCCGGCCTGGGGCTATCGTTGGTCCGCGCCTTCGCGGAACTGCACGGCGGCGAGATGTGCATCGAGAGCACCTTGGGAGACGGCGCCACCGTCATCGTCCGCATGCCGGTGCTGATCCAGGGCGCCGCCCAGTCCGAGCCCCCTGCGATCGCCGCGCAGGCCTGAGCGTGGCCGGAGCCAGGGTCAGCGCTGAGCGACGTCCAGAAACGCCCGCCCGGCGGCGAAATCTCCCACCTCCACATAGGCGCGCAGGACAGTATCGCCCGTCATCAGGAACTCCACCGCGACGGCCTCGCGCGGATCGAGGCCCGAGAGCGCCTGCGCGGCCTGCGCCGGAAAGCGGAACGCCCATCCCGCGGGAGCGCCCTTCGGCATGAGGTCGACGCCGGCGGGGCTGCGGGCCTCGGCCGCGTACGATTTCAGCGCGCCGCGCGGCGGCAGACGCCGGTCCAGAGGCAGGCCGTGGGACGAGGCGACCACACCCCCGAGATAGGGCGCGCCGCTGCGCTGCCCATCGCGCATCAGCAGGCGCGCGGCGTATGGGACCTGACCGTTCGGAAACGCGGCGACGGCGACCAGCACGCCCGGACCCTCACGTCCGGCGAGGCCGAACGTCATGCGGTCGGGCCCGAAGCGTACCTCCTGGGCCAGACGCCAGCGTATTTCGCGCGGGCCGGTGCGATCGGCGCGCCAGCCGGCCACCTCCCCGGGGTAGCTGATCCGCTGAAGACGGGAATAGCCTGCGAAGGCGTTGCGCACGCGGCCGGCGGCTGTGGCCAGATCGGCGGATGTGCAGTCGATCGCCGTGGCCTTGTCGCGGGCGCGCTGCTCCAGCGCGCGCAGGGCTTGGACGCTGACCTCAGCGCGGAGCGCCGCGCCGTGAGCCTGCGCCTGGGCTGCGGCGAGCGCGGCGGAGACTTCAGGCAAAAAGAGGCCGCACCGCGCATCGGCGGCGGTCATGACCGTGCGCTCGTAGACCAGGTCGAGGACCTGCGCATGCGCAAATCCTGGCGCCGCGGCGAGCGCGGCGCCCAGCAACCCCATCCACCGAGACGCCGGCCGCGCTTTGCGCGTGCTCGTCATGCGTCCATTTTTCTTCAGCCGGCCTCTCAGGCCTGGCCGCACCATAGGCCCGCGGCCTTGCCGTTCGGTTAGCGACGGCTGAGCGGTTGGGGGTGGCGCGGGCGCGCGCTTGCAGGCATGTTCCGCCGCCATGTTGCTGGCCACGGACATCTGGGTGGGCGCCCTCATCCGCCGCGCGGAGCAGGGCGGCGCCTTCGCCGTCGTGGTCCGCAAGGGCGATCCCCGCGCCGGCGCGGTGCTGGTCAAGGTGCTGAATCGCGCGGAAGGGACCACGCGCCTCTACGCCGAGGCGACGCGCATGGACGGCGAGCCGGTCTGGATGCAACCGGCGCGCTCCGACCAGGAGCCTGACCTGGACCGCTACATCGAACGCGCCGTCCGCATCGATCCCGACCTCTGGGTGGTCGAGATCGAGGACCGGCAGGGTCGCCATTTCCTGACCGAACCGGTGGAGCCGGCCTGAACGGCGGGAACGGAGGCGCGCGCCAGGCGATTCGCAGCCATGCGCCTCGCTAATCTGCCCGTGCCGCTCGACCTGGCGACCATGGAGGCCAAGCTGGTCGACACCATCCCCCAGGGTCAAGGGTGGCGCTACGAGCCCAAGTGGGACGGATTCCGCTGCCTAGCGTTTCGCGCCGGCCAGGAAGTCGAGCTCAGGTCGAAGGCCGGCAAACCGCTCGGGCGCTATTTTCCAGACGTCGTGGCGATGCTGAAGGCTTGGCCGGCCGATCCTTTCGTCGTCGACGGCGAACTCACCATAGCCGTGGGGGACGAGCTTTCGTTCGAGGCGCTGCAGTCGCGGCTGCATCCGGCGCCGAGTCGTGTCCGTAAGCTCGCTGCAGAGCATCCGGCGGGGTTCGTGCTTTTCGACTGTCTGCTCGGCGAGGGCGGCCGATCGCTGGTGGATTCGCCGTTCACGAGCAGGCGGACCGAGCTGGAGGATCTCCATGCGCGCTTCCGCCCGCCGCCCGGTCTCACTCTGTCACCTGGCACCGATGACCGGCGGACGGCATGCGTCTGGCTCTCTGGCGCGGGGTCGTCGTTGGACGGCGTGGTCGCCAAGCGTCTCGACGGCGCTTATCGCCCGGGCGAGCGCGCCATGTTGAAGATCAAGCGGATGCGAACGGCCGACTGCGTGGTGGGCGGCTTCCGCTACGAGCAGGGCGGCCGCGAGGTAGGGTCCCTTTTGCTCGGGCTGTACGACTCGGCGGGACGGCTCGACCATGTGGGCTTCACCTCGACCATCGCTTCGGCCGAGCGCGCGCCTTTGACGCGCAGCCTGGAGGCGTTGGCGGGCGGGGAAGGCTTCACCGGCGCCGCGCCGGGCGGTCCGAGCCGCTGGAGCGGAGAGCGCTCGACTGAATGGACGCCGCTTCGGCACGAACTGGTCGTCGAGGTTCGCTACGACCACTTGACCGGGCGCCGTTTCCGACACGGGACCAAGCTCTTGCGCTGGCGGCCGGACAAGGATCCGCGGCAGTGCACGCTGGAGCAACTGCGGTCCGAAGCTGCTCCCGTGCAGCTCATGCCCATGCTCTCCGCCACGCGGCCGGGAGGAGGGCGCGCGAACGGTGCGGCCATTCGGGCCTGAAGACAGGCGCGCGGGTTTGCGCTCGCTCGCGGCGCGCGCTACCTGCCGCCCATGAGCACCTCTCCCGCGGCGGAAGCCGCCCGTCGGCGCACCTTCGCGATCATCTCGCACCCGGACGCTGGCAAGACCACCCTGACCGAGAACTTGTTGCTCGCCGGCGGCGCAATCCGTGCGGCCGGGCAGGTGCGGGCGCGCGGGGAGAACCGGCGCACCCGCTCCGACTGGATGAAGATCGAGCGCGAGCGGGGGATTTCGGTCTCGGCGAGCGTCATGACGTTTGACCACGAAGGGCTGATGTTCAACCTGCTGGACACGCCGGGTCACGAGGATTTCTCGGAGGACACCTACCGCACGCTGACAGCCGCCGACGCCGCGGTGATGGTGCTGGACGCGGCCAAGGGGATCGAGCCGCAGACCTTGAAGCTGTTCGAGGTCTGTCGCCTGCGCGACATCCCCATCGTGACCTTCATCAACAAGATGGACCGGGAGGCGCAGGACCCCTTCGCCCTGCTGGACGAGATCGCCGCCAAGCTCGCCCTTGATCCCGCGCCGCTCTTTTGGCCGGCCGGGTCGGGCGGGCGTTTTCGCGGGATGCTCGACCTGCGGCGCGAGCGCTTCATCCCCTTCGCCAAGAAGAGTTCGGATGCGGACGAGGGCCACCCCGAGCCTGTGGCTTTCCGCGGCAACGCAATCCTCGGCTACCTCGGCGAGGACGAGCAGGGCGAGCTCGAAGAAGGGGCCATGCTGGTGCAGGAGGCCGCCAAGCCGTTCGACCCACAATCCTTCCTGGAAGGACACATGACCCCGGTCTTCTTCGGCTCGGCGTTGCGCCATTTCGGCGTGAACGAGCTGCTGGAAGGGCTGGGCGCCTACGCGCCGGCGCCCAAACCGGTGCCCGCGGCCAAGGCTGGTGAGGAGACCCACGTGGCGCCGGGGGATCGGGAGGTCTCGGGATTCATTTTCAAGATCCAGGCGAACATGGACCCCAATCACCGCGACCGGGTCGCCTTCCTGCGCCTGACATCGGGCCGCTTCAGCCGCGGCATGAAGCTCAAGGTGCAGAACACCGGCCGGCAGCTCTCGGTCAACGCCCCGATCATGTTCTTCGCCTCCGACCGCGGCTTGGCCGAGGAGGCCTTTGCAGGTGACGTGATCGGCATTCCCAACCACGGGGTGCTGCGGGTCGGCGACAGCCTGTCGGAGACGGGGGCCCTGCGGTTCGCCGGTCTGCCGAACTTCGCGCCGGAGATCCTGCAACGCGTGCGGGTGAAGGATCCGCTCAAGGCCAAGCACCTGAAGAAGGCGCTGGAGAGCCTGGCCGAGGAAGGTGTCACCCAGCTGTTCCGGCCGATCATCGGGGCGGACTTTATCGTGGGCGCGGTTGGCCAGCTGCAATTCGAGGTGATGGCCGACCGCCTCGCGACGGAATATCAACTGGAGGTGATCTTCGAGCCCAGCCCTTACGCGGAGGCGCGCTGGCTCGTGGGAGAGCGGGCGGACGTCGAGGATTTCCAGAACAAGCACCGCTCCGCCATGGCCATCGACATCGACGAGCAGCCGGTGTTCCTGGCCAAGTCGAACTGGGAGATCGGCTACGTCAGTGAGCGATTCTCCAAGGTCGGCTTCGAGCGCTCGAAGGAGCGCGCCTAGGTTCGGCCAGACGCGAGCTCAGACGGGCCTCCACATCGGCCGGCGATTTTCAAGCCCCAGAGGAAGTGCCGCTGCCGGTCGGACATGTTTTGGCCTTACGCATTAACCGGTTGTTAACCATAGGAAAGAAGTTAAGGGATTGTTAAAAGTGTCGGCTCCGGGTTTGCTACGGGACAGGGTAGCCCAGCGGATCGTCTCATTGCGAAACGTCTGCGGAACCGGAGCCGCGCCATGTTTGAACTCGGTCGAGAGCTGAAGCGTCTTTTCGGCGTCGAGGACGGGCTCCATTCGGACGAAAGCCTCACCGGCGGTGACGGGGCGCTTCTCGAGCTGCTCGACGTCGGACTGCTGCTGAAGGAGGCGAGGGCTGCCGACCAAGTGGCTGGCCGGATCAGCGCCAAGGACAAGGCTCAGCGGCGGCTTGAGGCCGCGGCGG
>CBJNAS010000031.1:0-17396 GCA_966434565.1 uncultured Phenylobacterium sp. | reverse complement strand
TCAACGCCAAGGCCGGCGACAGCGTCGCCGCCGACGAGGTGCTGATCGAGTTCGCGTAAGGCGGCCCTAACAAGGCTCGTCGGCCGACCCTTGGGTAACCGGCAGGCTGGCCGTGCTCGTCCAGCGCTTGCGGCCGCCTCTCCTAGGCACGCGCGATTGCGGACGCCACCCTCACCTGCAGCCGTTGTACCGGATTGAGCGACTTGGGCGGGCGCTCCGAGGGCGCGGCGGACTCGCCTATGCGGAACCGGCGGACCAGAGTCGCAAGCTTGTGCGCCTCGCCCTTGAGGTTTTCGGCCGCGGCAGTCGCCTCCTCCACCATGGCCGCGTTCTGCTGCGTCACCTGGTCCATTTGGGTCACGGCGGCGTTGACCTGGTTCAGGCCGCTCGACTGCTCCTGGGCGGAGGCGGCGATGTCCACCACCAGACGGTCAATATCCGCGACCTTGGACACGATGCCGCGGAGGGCCTCGCCGGTGTCGCGCACGAGCCGCACGCCGCGCCCGACGTGAGTCGAGCTCGCCTCTATAAGCCCCTTGATCTCCTTGGCCGCTTCGGCGGATCGTTGAGCCAGAGCGCGCACCTCTTGCGCCACGACGGCGAAGCCGCGGCCGACCTCGCCCGCCCGGGCCGCCTCCACCCCGGCGTTAAGCGCCAGGAGATTGGTCTGGAAGGCGATCTCGTCGATAACGCCGATGATCTGGGTGATCTGGCTCGAGCTCTGCTCAATCTGGGCCATGGCCCCGATCGCCTGGGTGACCACCTCGCCCGAGCGCTCCCCGTCGGACCGCGCCGCCGTGACGATCTCAGACGCCTGTTTCGCCCCGTCCGCGCTTCGCCGCACCGTCGCGGTGATCTGGTCGAGCGCGGCGGCGGACTCCTCGAGGTTGGCAGCCTGCTGCTCGGTCCGGCGCGACATGTCGTCGGACGCCGTGGAGATCTCCTCGGCGCCGCCGCGCAGTCCCTCGCTCGCCGCGGTGATGGTGGCGAGCGCCTCTCGCAGGCTGTCCATGGCCGCGTTGAAGTCGGTGCGGAGCTTCTCGTATTGCGAGGCGAAGGGGACGTGGATGCGATAGGTCAGGTCACCCGACGACAGGCGCGCCAGGCCGTCGGCGAGGCTTTCGACCACTTGCGCCAGCTCCGCCGAGGCGCGCTCCCTGGCGGCCTCGACCTGCCGCCGCTCGGCCTCAGCGGCCCGGTGCGTCTCGGCGGATTCGGCTTCGGCGGCCCGAAGCTTGAGGGCATTGTCCTTAAACACTTGCACCGCCTGGGCCATGCCGCCGATCTCATCGCGGCGGTCGAGCCCGTGGATCTGCACGGTCGCGTCGCCGCCGGCCAGGATCGTCATCCGTTCGGCCAGCCGCGTCAGGGGCCTGGAGACTGCCG
This sequence comes from uncultured Phenylobacterium sp., assembly GCA_966434565.1. GTDB lineage: Bacteria > Pseudomonadota > Alphaproteobacteria > Caulobacterales > Caulobacteraceae > Phenylobacterium. Next base: position 16,010 of record CBJNAS010000031.1, on the reverse strand, counting down.
TCCGCGCGATCCAGATCGCCGCCGCCAGCCCGCCGGCGATCGCCGCCACGCCGACCAGCACCATGGTCCACAGCGCCCGGCGCGCGCTCGCCGCTAACGCGTTCGAGCGGGCCTTGGTCTGCGCCAACCGAGTGTCGTTGTAGGCGTGCAACTCGCCGGCCAGCGCGCGCACTTGCGGGTCGGCCACGCTCATGGCGCGCATGGCTTCGGCGTTGCGGTCTTGCATGGAGAGGGCGATCGCCTGGGTCGCCACCTCGCCGACGCCTTTCAGCTTGCCTTCGAAGCCCTGGTAGTCGGCCAGATGGTCCGGGTCGAGGCGTTCGGCTTCGGCGAGGGAGCGGGATCCGTCCTCGAGGCTGGCCGCCATTGACCTCTGGAGCCCGCGGCAGGTCTCGCTGTCCGCCCCCAGGCAGGTCAGGGTCAGCGATTTGTAGAGATCATAGCCGAGCTGGGCCGCGTCCTTGTTCACCCGCACCAGCCGCACGACGGTGGGATCGCTCCGCTCCGTCATGCCGGAATAACCCGTGGCGGTATGGATCAGCTCCATCGCGCCCATCCCCACGACGCCGGCGAACAGCAACGCCATTGCAACCATAGGAATAAGCAACTTGGACGATATTCGTAGATTATCGACCCACTTCACGCCGCGCCCCCCTTTGGAAACCTGTTATTCTCCGGATCAATATGGGTGCTCGTCGCTTCCAACTCGTTAACGGCCCACCAACATCAGGCTGGTGCCCAGACCATTACTAGTTGAACCACCCGATTGCTTTCACTACTTACTGTTGATCGACGCGAGGGGATGGGAGGCCGCAGTCGCCCTGAGGGCCGCTGCCTTGCGAGCTGATGGGCTTCTGCTGAAGGTGGCCGAACGGAGCCGAGCGGACCTTGGCCCGAGCTAGAACACCACCATCGCCGCGCGAACGGCCATCACCAGGAGCACTAAGGACGCGACCATAAAGACGGCGAAGCGCAGCAAGATCACATTGGCGAGCGCCTGCACCAGGCTGTGCGCCACTCGCAACGCCACGTAGGCCCACGCGAGTCCGGCATTGAGCCCGTCTTCAGCCCCGACGAACGCCAGGACCAGAGCCGTGGCGTAGAACAGCGTCGGCTGCTCCATAAGATGGTTGTAGTTGTCAGCCTTCCAGCGCACCTGTGCTGGCAACGCCGCGTTTAGGTCCGCTGCGGTCATCTCAGGCGCCATGGCTAGATTAGCCGCCCGGATCGCCGGGATGCGGGTAACGTAAAGCCAAACCCACATGACAAAAGACCACAGAACCAGTGTCACGACGGGCTGAAGGATTGGATGTAGCACGGCCTCTTCTCTTCTACGGGCGGCCCCAACTGGCTACCGCCGAAGATGACGTTAAGCTGAGCTGTTATGCAACGGCGATATCGCGCGTTCCGCTTGCGCAGCTCTCGCCGGCGCTCGCCGACGCCGGCCTTCCCTCACGACGACCGCTGGCTATCGTACCCAGGAGCCAAGGCGCAAGCGCTCTTATTCCTATTATCTTGGTGGGCTAATTAGATTTTCTGGATTGAGGCGGGATGGCAGGGCTTTCAACCTGCCCGGGCGGTCGAGGCCGCGCTTCCCCCTGGCCCGGCGCGGCCGCAACGAACAGGTCCGCTCAGATGTCCAGCCTGTCCGCCACCGGCACGCTCCGGCGCGCCGCCGCCGCGCCGGGCCGCCGGGCGAACAAGGGCCTCGCCGCGGGGCGCCTGATGGCGTTTTCCGCCGCCGCCATGCCCATCGCCGCGGCGACCGCGCCGCTGAACATCTACCTGCCGTCGATCCTGGCGCAGCACTTCGGGATGACGCTCTCCACCATCGGCCTGATCTTCCTGGCCGAGAAGATCTGGGGGACGCTCTGCGACCCGCTGATCGGGGTGCTGAGCGATCGCACCCGCAGCCGCTTCGGCCGTCGCCGCAGCTGGATCGCCGCCGGCGGCGTGCTGTTCGCGGCCGCCGGGGGCCTGCTGTTCTTTCCGCCCCTGCGCCTGACGCCGGCCTGGCTCGCCGCGGCCCTGTTCGCCTTCTATCTGGCCTGGTCGATGATCCAGATCCCCTTCTACGCCTGGTCGGCGGAGATCTCGGGGGACTATGACCAGCGCACGCGTATCGCCACCTACCAGACCTTCGCGGGCTCGGCCGCCCTGCTGGTGGTGCTGGCGCTGCCGACCCTCGTCGACCAGGTCGCGCCGCAGGACGGCCGGCTGAAGCTGGCGGCCATCGGCGGGCTGTTGACGGCGATGGCGGTGGTGAGCGTGCCGCTGGCGCTGGCCGCCTTCCCGGAGGCGCCGCCCCGGCCGCAGGACGGCCGGCCCTCGCTCGGCGAGGCGCTGGGCGCGGTCTGGGGCGAGCCGCTGCTGCTGCGGGTGCTGGCCTCGGACTTCGCGGTCACCCTGGGCCAGAGCATCCGCAGCGCCCTCTTTGTCTTCTTCGTCAGCGACTACATGGGCCTGCCCCGCTGGTCGAGCGGCCTGTTCCTGGGCCAGTTTGTCGTCGGGCTGGCGGCGGGCCCGATCTGGATGCGGATCGGCTATCGCCTGGGCAAGCACCGCGCCGCGGTCGCGGGCGAGCTGGTCCAGGCGGCCATCAACTTCGCCCTGCTGCTGGTGCGGCCGGGGTCGCTGCCGCTGCTCCTGGCGCTCACCGCCGCCCAGGGCTTGGCGCAGGGCTCCGGCAACCTGATGCTGCGCGCCATCGTCGCCGACGTGGCCGACCGCGACCGGTTGAAGAGCGGCAAGGACCGCACCGCCCTGTTCTTCTCGGTGTTCAGCGTCTCGAGCAAGGCGGCGATGGCGGCGGCCATCGGCCTCGCCCTGCCGCTGGTCGGCTGGTTGGGCTTCGTTCCCGGCGGCCAGGCCAACACGCCCCAGGCGCTCTTCGGTCTGCTCGCCGTCTTCGCCCTGGGACCTGCCCTGTTCCACCTCGTCTCGGCCGTCCTCGTCTGGGGCTTCCCCCTCGACGCGCGGGCCCACGCCGAGGTCCGCCGACGGCTCGCCGAGCGCGACGCCGCCGACTTCCCCCCCGCGGCGGAATGATCCCGCCGTTCCCTTCCCTGCCAAGACCCAGGAGCTATCGATGACTGTCCAGGCGCTCTACGCCAACGCCCCGCTGAGCGAAGGTCCGCTCGAGATCGTCCCCGTCGCCGGCCGCCTCGGCGCCGAGATCCGTGGCGTCACCTTGTCACCGGATCTCGACGACGCCACCGTGGCGGCGATCCGCGCGGCGCTGAACCGGCACAAGGTTATCTTCTTCCGCGACCAGCAGCTGGACGACGAGACGCACGAAGGCTTCGCCGCGCGGCTCGGCTCGCCGGTGGCCCACCCGACGGTCCCGGTCGCCGAGGGCACGCGCTACCTGCTCGACCTGGAAACCCGCGACGGCTTCGCCGCCTCCAGCTGGCACACCGACGTGACCTTCGCCGCCGACTATCCGGAAGCCTCCATCCTGCGGGCGATCGAGGTCCCGCTGGCGGGCGGCGACACCCTGTGGGCCAATACGGTGACCGCCTACGAGGAGCTGTCGCCCGCGCTCAAGGCGCTGGTCGACAACCTGAGCGCCATCCACACCAACCTCTATGACTACGCCGCCACCCTCGCCAACGCGCCGAAGGAGCGGCTCGACTATCACCGCAACGTCTTCGCCTCGACCGTCTACGAGACCGAGCATCCTGTGGTGCGCGTGCATCCGGAGACCGGCGAGCGCGCCCTGGTCGTGGGCCATTTCGTCAAGCAGTTCGTCGGCCTGAACGCGGCCGACAGCCAGCGGATCTTCGGCATCCTGCAGGACCACATCACCAAGCCGGAGAACACGGTCCGCTGGCGCTGGCGCAAGGGCGACGTGGCGATCTGGGACAACCGCGCGACCCAGCACCGCGCCATCGCCGATTTCGGCGACCAGCGGCGCCACCTGCGGCGCGCGACCATCGCCGGGCCGGTTCCGGTCGGCATCGACGGCCGGCGGAGCCGGACGCTGAAGACCGAGCCGCTGCTGCACGCGGCCGAGTAGGGCCGATCCGGTAGGCTCAGGGCCGGCCGGCAAGGCCCTTCCCCTGCCGTCACGGCCCGCTTCATGCGGGCCGCCCAGCCCAAGGCGCGTGCCTCCGCTGCTCCGGCGCGACTTCGGGATGGGTGGCCCGCATCAATCGGCATGAAGCGGGCCATGACGGACATTAGGCGGCGCCACGATGGCCGAGCCAACCGGCGCCATCCGTGCGCAAGGCGGCGGTGGCGGAGATCCGCAATTTCCTGCCGAAACCCCGGTGGTCACGCCGGAAAGGGCGCGAGCGCATCCTGCGCGAGCGCCGCGCCGCCTTGCAGCAGCGCCCGCTCTGGTGAGCTCACGAATAATTCCCATTTCACTTATCGGTTTTATAGAATTTCTGGATGTCCGGGCGGCCGAGCTTCGGCCAGTTAGCAGCAGACGCCGGTTCGTGGGGGATCGGCGCGTGAAGCTTCCGACTGGACCCAGAGACTCATGCCCAGCCATCCTGCGCCGCTCGTCAGACCCGTTTCGCGCGCCGGGTCCGCCCCGTGCCGCCGGCTCGCCCTCCTCGGCGTGAGCACGCTGGGCGGCCTGGCCGCCGCCGGCTGGGCGCATGCCCAGACCGCCGCGCCAAACGCGGGTGAGGCCGCCACGGCGGCGGTGGGCGTCGAGGAGATCGTGGTCACCGCCCGCCACCGGGCCGAGGATTCCCAGAAGGTGCCGGCGGCGCTCTCGGTGATCGGCGGCCAGCTGATCGAGCGGACCAATACCACCAATGTGGCCCAGGTGGCCCAGCTGGTGCCGAGCGTGCAGTTCACCTTCTTCAACGCCCGCAACGCCAACATCAACATCCGCGGCTTGGGCAACAACATCGGCCTGGCCAACGACGGCCTGGTGCCGGGCGTCGGCTTCTACCTGGACGGCGTCTATTACAGCCGCCCGGCGACGGCGACGCTGGACCTAGTGGACATCGACCGCATCGAGGTGCTGCGCGGCCCGCAGGGCACGCTGTTCGGCAAGGACACCACCGCCGGGGCCATCAACATCGTCACCAGAGAGCCCACCTTTCACCCGAGCGCCCTGTTCGAGGCGACCGGCGGAAACTACGGCTACTTCCAGGCCAAGGCCTCGGTGTCCGGGCCCCTTGTGCAGGACAAGCTGGCCGGGCGCCTGACGGTCGCGACCACCACCCGCGACGGCCTGGTCACCAACCTGTTCGACGGCGACAAGGTCAATAACTACCGCAACCTGACCGTCCGCGGCCAACTGCTCTACACGCCGACCAGCGACCTCAAGGTCCGCGTCATCGGGGACTACAGCAACCAGCTCAACCACTGCTGCGCGAACGTGCTGGCCAAGGTGGTCGCGCCCTCGAACGGCAAGAGCTTCCTGGGCCTCGCCCAGCACTTCGGCTACGCGCCCACCGTCGATCCCTTCGCGCGGCAGGCGAACGTGAACTCGCCGTTCCGGGCGCGCCAGGAGACCGGCGGGGTCTCGGTCGAGGCCGACTGGTCGACGCCGAAGGCGGTCTTCACCTCGATCACCGCCTGGCGGTTCTGGAACTGGTGGCCGCAGAACGACGCCGACAGCTCGCCGATGCCGATCCTCACGGCCGGCCAGAACGGCGACTACTCGCACCAGTACACCCAGGAGTTCCGGGTCGCCTCCGCCGGCGACGCGAACCGGATCGACTATGTCGCCGGCGTCTACCTCTACCGCGAACAGATCAAGGCCGTGGGCCTGACGCAATACGGCGCCGACGCCAGCTATTTCATGCTCAGCCCGGCCACGCCGGCGGCGGTGCTGGACGGACTGACCGTCAACTACCTCAGCAAGTACAACAGCAACAGCGTCGCGGTGTTCGGCCAGGCGGTGTGGCACGTCAGCTCGAAGCTGAACCTGACCGGCGGCGTCCGCTTCACCCACGACCAGAAGCGCGGCGCCTATGATCAGGCGCTCTCCGGCGCGGCGCCCTTGACCGGTCCCCTGGCCGCCTTCGTCAAGGCGCGCGCCGCCTTCGCGGTCCCGCTGTCCTTCACCCTGCGCAACACCGACAGCGAAGTCTCCGGCCTGGCGAACCTGTCCTACCAGGTGACCCCGGACGTGCTCGCCTATGTGAACTACGCCCGCGGCACCAAGTCCGGCGGCCTCAACCTCGCCCAGCTGCCGGCAGGGGCGAACCCGTTTGTGGCGGCCGAGACGGTGGACGCGGCCGAGGCGGGCCTGAAGACACGCCTATTCGACCATCGCCTGACCCTGAACGTCGACGCCTTCTGGTCGCGGGACAAGGACTACCAGGCCAACATCTACGATCCCGGCATCCAGAAGATGTATCTGTCGAACGTGCCCGAGGTGCGCTCGCAGGGCGTCGAGGTGGACGCCCAGGCCCAGCCGACCGATGCGCTCTCGCTCTACGCCTCGGCGACCTGGGACGACGCCATCTACGCCAAGTACCCCGGCGGACCGTGCGGCCTGGAGGCCATCACCCAGCCCTCCTGCGACCTGAGCGGCAAGCCGCTCGCGGGCACGCCGCGGTGGGCCGCCACCGCGGGCGGCGAGTACGACCAGCCGGTGAGCCTCGGCGCGCGCCAGGGGACTGCCTACCTGGGGGTCGACTACAGCTACCGCTCGTCGCTGTATTCCCACGCCTCGGATTCGATCTACACGCGCCTGCCGCAGCTCAGCCTGGTGGGCGCCCGCCTGGGCCTGAGGTCCGACGGATGGGATCTGTACGTCTGGGGCAAGAACCTCGCCAATGCGAAGTACTTCACCTACCTCAACCCGGGGACCGGGAACACCGGGGCGCTCTATGCCCAGCTGGGCGACCCGCGCACCTACGGCGTGACCCTGAGGTTCAAGTATTGAGCGGGCCATGACCATCGAGACCCTCGAACCCCCTCCCCTGCGCGCCCGAGGAGACGCTCGTTCCGGGCGCGGACGCGCCGCAGGCTGGACCAGCGGCTGGCTGCGCGAGCCGCTGGTCCATTTCTTCGCCGCGGGCCTCGTGCTCTACGCCGTGGCGGCGCACCACCGGGCGGAAACCGACCAGCACCGCATCGTCGTCACCCCCCAGGCGGTGCAGCGCCTGGCGGACGGCTACCAGGCCGAATACGGGTCCCCGCCCAGCCGCCGCGCTCTATCCGAGCTGGTCGACCGCTGGGTCGACGAGGAGGTGCTGTTCCGCGAGGGCCAGGCGCGCGGCCTCGACCGCGACGACGAGATCATCCGCCGCCGCGTCGTGCAGAAGATGCAGTTCGTCGAGCAGGATCTCGCGGCGCCGGCCGAGCCGACCGAGGCCGACCTGGCGGCCTGGTATCAGGCGCACAAGGCGCAGTACGCCACGCCCGCCACGGTGAGCTTCAGCCACGTCTACTTCGCCGACGGGGCGGGCGGCCCGCAGGTGGCGCACACGCGGGCGGAGGCTGCGCTGGCGGGGCTCGCCGACGCCACCGCCCGCGCGCCCGAACGCGGCGATCCCTTCCCCGACCTCTACGACTACGCCGGCTTCGGGCCCGAGGCGGCGCGGCGACTGTTCGGCGACACCGAGCTGGCGCGCCAGCTGTTCCAGGTCCCGCCGGGCCGCTGGGCCGGGCCGTTCCGCTCGAGCTACGGCTGGCACCTGGTGCGCGTCAGCCAGGCCACGCCCGGCGAGGTCCCGCCGCTGGCCGAGGTGCGCGAGCGGGTGCGCGCCGACCTGGTGGCGGCGCGCCAGGACGCCGCCAACCAGCGCGGCTTCGAGGCGCTGAAAGCGCGCTACGCCATCGTGCGCCAGGATCAGAAGCCATGAGGCGGCTCCTCGCCATCTTCGCCGCCCTGGCGTTCGGCCTCTACGCCGCAGCGGCCCAGGCCCATGAAGTGCGGCCGGCCTATCTCGAGATCCACGAGACCGCGCCGCGCCGCTTCGAGCTCACCTGGAAGCAGCCGGCGATGGGCGGGGTGGCGCTGCGGCTCGTCCCACACCTGTCGAACGGCTGGCTCTCGGCGCCGCCGCGCGAGGAGCGGATCACGCCGGCCTACCTGGTCCGCACCTGGCAGGTGCGCGCGACAAGCGCCGATCCGCTGTCCGGTCAGACCCTGGAGGTGGCGGGCCTGGAACGCAGCATCACCGACGTGCTGGTGAGCGTGCGCCTGGCCGACGGCCGCGCGTTCGAGACCATCCTCAAGCCCGACCACCCGAGCGCGCAGGTCGCCTTCCGCGCCGAGGCCTCCGGCCTCGCCGTGCCGGCCTACTTCCGGCTGGGGGTGGAGCACATCCTCACCGGCGTCGACCACCTGATGTTCGTCCTGGGGCTGCTGCTGCTGGTCGGCATCCGCTGGCGGCTGGTCAAGGCGATCACGGCCTTCACGCTCGCCCACAGCCTGACGCTGGCGGCAAGCGCCGTCGGCCTGGCGCACCCGCCCTCGGCTGTGATCGAGGCGCTGGTGGCCTTGAGCATCGTCTTCGTCGCCGCCGAGCTGGTCTATGCGCGCCGCGGCGAGGGCGGGATCGCGGCGGCCCATCCCTGGCTGATCGCCTTCGCCTTCGGCCTGCTGCACGGCTTCGCCTTCGCCGGCGCCCTGGCCGAGGTGGGGCTGCCGAAGGACGCCATCCCCGCCTCCCTGTTGCTGTTCAACCTGGGCGTCGAGGCCGGCCAGCTGCTGTTCGTCGGCGCGGCCATCCTGGTCGTCCTGGCGCTGCGGCCGCTCCGGCGACGCCTGCCCGCGGCCTTGGACGCGCTCGCGCCGCAGCTGCCGCCCTACGCCATCGGCGCCTTCGCCGCCTTCTGGTTTGTCGAGCGGACCGTGGCGGCCTTCACCGCCTGAACTTCCGATCCCCTTCAACGACATCCCTCCGGGAGCGCCCCGCGCATGAAACGCCCCAACCTGCTGTTCACCACCTCCGCAGCCGTCGCCGCCGCCGGAGGCCTGCTCGCCCTCGCCGTCGCGCCGAAGACCCCAGCCGGCAAGGCGCCTGCCATCCATGTCGCCGCCGTCCAGGCCGCCGACGATGACCCCGCCGAGCGCCGCGCGCTGTTCGGCGAGCTGCACCTGCACACCGGCCAGTCGTTCGACGCCTATTCGATGATGGGCACGCGCTCGACGCCGGACGAGGCCTACCGCTTCGCCCGCGGCGAGCCGATCACCTACCTGGGCCAGAAGGTCCAGCGCCCGCGCCCGCTCGACTTCACTGCGGTCACCGACCACGCGGAGTACATGGGCACGCTGAACCAGCTGGACGACCCGAACAGCACGCTGTCGAAGAGCGACCTCGGCAAGCTGATCCGCGAACATCCGATCCAGGGGTTCCTGACGGTGTTCAAGGCCAACGCCACCCACCGGGAGCTGCCGGAGATGAACGCCAAGGCCGCGATGGCGCGCGCCTGGCAGGTCGAGGTCGATGCGGCCAACAAGAACTACCAGCCCGGCAAGTTCACCACCTTCGTGGCCTATGAGTGGACCTCGATGCCGGACCAGAAGTTCAATCTGCACCGCAATGTCATCTTCCGTGACGCGCCGCCGCCGGCGCCCTTCTCGTCGGGCGACTCCGGCCGGCCGGAGGATCTGTGGAGCTATCTCGAAAGGCTGCGGGCCCAGGGGATCGAGGCCCTGGCCATTCCGCACAACGCCAACGCCTCGGGCGGGCTGATGTTCGACTGGATCGACAGCGACCGGAAGCCGATCAGCGAGGCCTACGCCCAGCGCCGGGCGCTGAACGAGCCGCTGACGGAGATCTTCCAGAACAAGGGCCAGTCGGAGACCGCGCCGGAGCTGTCTCCCAGCGACGAGTTCAACAACTTCGAAGTCATGGAGAACCTGCTGACCGGCGGGCCGAGCGCGGTCGACGGCAGCTATGCGCGCCAGGCGCTGGGACGGGGCCTGATCATCCAGTCGCGGGTCGGGACGAACCCCTACAAGCTGGGCTTCGTGGCGGCGAGCGACTTCCACAGCGGCCTATCCGACGCCGACGAGAACGCCTATTCCGGCGAGGGCGCGCTGAGCGGCGACGGCAAGCTCCTGCCCAGCCGCGAAAGGGCGCAGAAGATCCTGGCGCCGCCGCCCCCTGGTGGTCACGTCCCCACCCTGGAGGAGCGCCTGAAGGGTGGCGCGGAAGCCGAGCTCAACCCAGCCGGCGCCTACGGTTCGGCCGGCCTCACCGGGGTCTGGGCCGAGCGCAACACCCGCGAGTCGATCTATGCGGCCCTGCGGCGCAAGGAGACCTTCGCCACCTCCGGGCCGGAGATCCGCCTGCGTTTCTTTGGCGGCTGGCAGGTGACGGAGGGCGCGCTCGCCCAATCCGACTGGGTCGCCAGGGCCTACCGCACCGCAACGCCGATGGGCGGCGACCTGCCGGCCAAGCCCGGCGACGCCCAGGCCCCCGGCTTCATCGTCCAGGCCGCCAAGGACCCGGTCAGCGGCAACCTCGACCGCATCCAGATCGTCAAGGTCTGGCTGGAGGACGGCAATTACCGCGAAAAGGTGTTCGACGTGGTCTGGTCGCCGGAGCGCAAGCGCGATCCCGCCAGCGGCAAGGTCCCGCCGGTCCGGAACACGGTCGACCTGAAGACCGCCACCTATGCCAACAGCGTGGGCGCGGCCACGCTCACCGGCGTCTGGCGCGATCCGGAGTTCGACCCGAAGGTTCCGGCGGTCTACTACGCCCGCGCCATCGAGATCCCAACGCCGCGCTGGAACACCATCCTGGCGGTCAAGCGGGGCCTGCCGCTGCCGGCGCACCTGCCGGCGACCATCCAGGAGCGCGCGGTGTCGTCGCCCATCTGGTACACGCCGCCGACCCGGACGGCGCAGCGCGCGGCTTCGGCGGGGTGAGCTCGTTCCATCTGCGCGTGGGTCCGGCGCGGCCGCTCAATACCGTGGCCGATGCACGGCCGCGTCAAAGGTTCGGCCCGCGAAGCGCGTGTATCAAACAGCCGAAAGCGATGCGCTCCTGCTCCAACCGGACGCGTTCACCGTGGCCCAGCGGATCCATCTGTTGTCGGCGGCTAAAAACTCACCTACGCGTGGTGACGAAGGGCCTTCGTGGTCCCCTAGGATGACGCCAACAAGTCGGATTTCGTCGATGGATTCCGAGCCCCACGCGGTTCTAATCGAAGACGAGGCGAGCGAGCCCGCCGTCAAGGCGCGCCGCGGCCCAGGCCGCCCCACCCGCACGAACGCGGAGCTGCTCGACAAGGCGCTGGACCTATTCCTGGAAAACGGCTTCGAGCGCACGAGCATCGACGCCATCACCGCCGCGGCCGGCATGGCCAAGCGGACCGTCAGGACCAGCTGAGGACGCGCTGAACGCGCCCGGCGAACGCCATGTCCGCAGACCGAGCCCCCGCCCCCGACTGGGTGGAAGACCTGTTCCAGCAGGCCTCCAACGCCCGCAAGGCCGGGCGCCACGCCCTGGCGCTCGCCATCTATCAGCGGGTCGTGTCGGCGCGGCCGGAACACCGCATCGCCCTGCAGCATCTGGGCGCCCTGCTGACCATCCTGGGCCGCCGGGCGGAAGCCGAGGCCGCCCTGCGTCGCGCGCTGGCGCTGGAAGCGCGCGATCCGTACGTGCGCCATGCCCTGGCCATGACCCTGATGGCGCTGGGCCGCTACGGCGAGGCAGGGCCGCTGTACGAGGCGCGCTTCGAGGTGGCGCAGCTGGGCCTGAGGAAGCCCGCGGGCGTCCCCTTCCCGGAATGGCGCGGCGAGGACCTGTCGGGCCGGCGGCTGCTGATCGTCTCCGAGATGGGTTTCGGCGACCAGATCCAGCACGCCCGCTTCGCCGCGCTGCTGCGCGACCGCGGCGCCGAGGTGCTGCTGCTCTGCCGCCCGCAGCTGACGCGGCTGTTCGCGCAGAGCTTCCCGGGCGTGCAGGTCGCGCCCGCCGGCGAGCCGATCGACTTCCCGGGCGACTACTGGGCCATGGGCAGCTCGCTGATGAGCCGTTTGGCCCCGACGCCGGACGCCGTGCCGAGCGCGCCCTACCTTCGCGCGCCGGAGCCCTTCGCGCGCTGCCCAGGCGGCTTCCGCATCGGCCTGATGACCGCCGGCGATCCGACGCACGCCAACGACGGCCGCCGCTCCCTGCCGGCGGAGGAGGCCCGGCGCCTGCGCGCGGACTTGCCGGGCGAACTGGTCGAGCTCGCGCCCGAGACGACCGGCGCGCAGGACTTCGCCGAGACGGCCGCCCTCATCGCCAGCCTCGATCTGGTGGTGTCGGTGGACACCGCCGTGGCGCACCTGGCCGGCGCGCTGGGCCGGCGGGCCTTGGTCCTCATCCCAGCGGTCAACACCGACTGGCGGTGGATGGACGTGCGCACGGACTCTCCCTGGTATCCCTCCTTGCGCCTCTATCGCGCAGACCCGCAGGCCGGCTGGGGAGCGGCCTTACAACGTCTGGCGGCGGATGCGCGTGCGCTTGCATCGTCATCCGATCCGGGCGAGTAGCTACGCCGTCACCGCCAAGGGAGCCCTTCGCATGCGCCGTCTGGTCGCGACCGCCCTCGCCGTCACCCTCGCCGCCGGGCTTTCCGCCTGCGGCAAGTCCCGGACCCAGAGCGAGAACCAGGGCGCCCAGAGCGCCTCGACCGAGCAGCCGGCCAATCCGCAGGCGACGCAGGGCGCCGCGCTCACCCCCGACGAGATGAAGAAGGTCCAGGCCACGTTGCCGGCGCCCTACAGCAGCGCCGACCTGGCCAACGGCCAGGCGAAATTCGCCTTCTGCTCGGCCTGCCACACCGTCACGCCGGGCGGCCCCAACATGACCGGCCCCAACCTGCATGGAGTCGTCGGGCGCAAGGCCGGAACGGCGCCCGACTTCAACTACTCCGACGCGGTGAAGAACGCCGGCTTCACCTGGGACGCCGACCACCTCGACAAGTGGCTTGCCGGCCCGCAGGCATTCCTGCCCGGGACGAAGATGACTTATCCTGGCATGAAGGACCCGAAGGACAGGACCGACGTGATCGCCTGGCTGATGGTCAACAGCGCAGCGAAGCCGCAATAATTCTACCGCTGAGAGCGAATCTATAAACGTCAACCTTGACGCGCATTTCGCTTCGGCGCATTCTACCTTGCGTCGAAGATGTGCATCTGTCGTCGACGACTTCCCTCGCGCCGGTATCCCCCCGAGGCCGGCGCAGCGGCGCTGGAGGATAAAAGACCCCTCCATCCGGCGCCCGCTCCCATCTGGCCTTCCCGCCCCCGCCGGGAAGGCCATTTTTTCTCTCCCGACCAAAATCAGCGCCTCACCCGCGCCACCGCGTCCAGCCAGCGCGCATAGGCCGTCACGCGCGCAGCCTCGCCGAGCCCGGGCGCAAAGTCGTCGGTCCGGGGCCGGGCGCGGGCCGCGGCCTCCGCGTCGGGGTAGAGGCCGCAGCCGACGCCCGCGAACAGGGCCGCGCCGAGCGCGGTGGTCTCCTGATAGGCGGCGCGCGCCACGCCGACGCCGGTGAGGTCCGCCAGCCGCTGGGCGAACCCCGCGCTGCGCGACATGCCGCCGTCGATACGCAGCTCCACCCCGCGGTGGAAGGCCTCCGGCGCATCGGCGCGCATCGCCTCGATCAGGTCGCGGCTCTGCAGGGCGGCGGCGTCGAAACAGGCCTGGGCGATCTCCGGCAGGCCGGAATCGCGGGTCAGGCCAAACAGCGCGCCGCGGGCGTTCGGGTCCCACCAGGGTGCGCCCAGGCCGGTGAAGGCCGGCACCAGCACCACCCCGTGGTCCGCCCGCGCCGAGGCGGCCAGCCCCTCGACCGCCTGCGGCCCGCCGGCCACGCCGAGCGCCTCGTTCATCCACTGGATGGCCGCGCCGGCCACGAAGATCGCGCCCTCCAGCGCATAGCTCGTCCGACCTTGCAGGCGCGCCGCCACCGTGGTCAGCAGCCGCGCCTGCGACAGCGGCGCGGCCTCGCCGGTGTTCAGCAGCAGGAAGCAGCCGGTCCCGTAGGTCGCCTTCATCTCGCCGGGGCGCACGCAGCCCTGGCCCATCAGCGCCGCCTGCTGGTCGCCGGCGACCCCGCGGATCGGGATCGCGCGGCCGAGCAGGGCAGGCTCGGTCTCACCGTAGTCGGCGGCGCAGTCCAGCACCTGCGGCAGGATCTCCAGGGGCACGTCGAACAGCGCGCCCATCGGCGCCGACCAGGCCTGGGCGCGGATATCGAACAGCAGCGTCCGCGAGGCGTTGGTGGCGTCTGTGGCGTGCACGCGCCCACCGGTCAGCTTCCAGATCAGCCAGGCGTCGATGGTGCCGGCCAGCAGCTCGCCGCGCGCGGCCCCCGCGCGCGCGCCGGGGACGTGATCGAGCAGCCAGGCCAGCTTGGTCGCAGAGAAATAGGGGTCGAGCAGCAGGCCGGTGACCTCGCTCACCCGCGCCTCGTGGCCGCCCTGGCGCAGCCGCTCGCAGGTCTCGGCGGTGCGGCGGTCCTGCCAGACGATCGCCGGATGGATCGGCCGGCCGCTGGCGCGCTCCCAGACCACCACCGTCTCGCGCTGGTTGGTGAGGCCGAGCGCCGCCACCTCGTGGATGGAGCGGCCGGCGTTCCCCACCGCCTCGCGCAGCACGGCGATCGAGGCCTCGAAGATCTCCTCCGCATCATGCTCCACCCAGCCGTCGGCGGGATAGGACTGGCGGATCGGCCGCCCGGCCTCGGCCAGCGCCCGGCCCTGAGCGTCGAACAGGATGGCGCGGGTGCTGGTGGTGCCCTCGTCCAGGGCCAGGATCAGCGGCTCGGTCATCGACAAACCTCCCCTGCCCCATTTTCGCCCGAAGGCTCACCGGGGCTTAAACATGTTTTCACCCGCCATGCGCAAAATGGAGGATGCTCCGCCGCATCAGAATGAACGGGGGATCGGGCCTTTGGCCACGACCGAAAGCCGAGAACGGCTTGTCCAGCTCGCCCGCAGCCGCGCGCCCGCGGACCGCGACCAGTTGCTGCTCGCCCTGGCGGAGCTGTGCCGTACGGGCGGCCAGGCGACGGCCGAGCCTGCCATCCAGGGGCTGCTCTCCTCCATCTTTCTCAGCCTGGTGGTCGAGGCCGAGCGCGACATGCGCCGCAGGCTGGCGGAAAAGATCGCCGATTCGAAGTGGGCGCCGGCGGCGCTGGTGAATGTGCTGGCCCTGGACGAGATCGAGGTCGCCCGGCCGATCATCGCGGCGAGCCCGGTGCTGAAGGACGAGGACCTGATCCGCCTGCTGGTGGAAGCCACCATCGAGCACCAGATCGAGGTCGCCCGCCGGCCGGACCTCGGGCGGCCGGTGGTCTCGGCCATCCTGCGCCAGGCCGAGCCGGCCGTCCTGACCGCGCTCGCCGGCAATCCGACCGCCGAGCTGCAGGACGAGGACATGCGCGCCCTGGTGGCCGAGGCCCGCCGGGTGGCGGCGCTGCGCGCGCCGCTCGCCCAGCACCCGAAGCTCACCAACGACCTCGCCCTGCAGCTCTACGTCTGGCTCGGTCAGGCGATGCGCCAGTCCCTGCTCGACCGCTTCCGCCTCGATCCCGTGGCCCTGGAGCGGGTCCTCGCCGAGACGGTGCAGGAGGCCCACGCCGGCGTCCGCAGCCGCGACGAGGGGCCGCTCGTGCTCGCCCGCGACGGCGAACGCGAGGAGATGGAGCGCAAGCTCGTCGCCAAGCTGCACGGGGCCGGACAGCTGCGCCCGGGCTATCTGGTCCGCGCGCTGCGCGAGGGCCGGCTCAGCCTGTTCGCCGCGGCCATAGCCGAGCTGGGCGGCTTCACCGCCGAGCAGATCAGCCAGGCGCTGGAAGCCCCCGGCGCGGAACCGCTGCACCTCGCCTGTGCGGGGGTGGGCATCGACCGCAGCGCCTTCCCGGCCATCCTGCAGCTGGTGCGCGGCCTGAACGGCGGCCGCCCCGGCCTCGCCGAGCCCCTCCTGGTCACCCCGCCGCGCGGCCGCGCCGCGGCGCGCTAACCCCCCACCTTCACCGCGCCATGGCGCGTCGCAACGTGCCCCAGACGAAGCGGGTGGCGAAGCAGAAGTTGAAAACCAAGCTCCTCAAGGCGCCGGCCCGTCCCGCCAGCGGCCAGC
>CBJNAS010000030.1:0-17585 GCA_966434565.1 uncultured Phenylobacterium sp. | reverse complement strand
AAGGCGAAGACCTTGAACCGCGAGGCGCCGGTGGCGGCGATGGCCGCCTGGGGCGCAAAGGGCGCGTTCTCCAGGGCGTCGGCGAAGAGCCTGGCCAGGCAGCCCGCCGAGTGCAGGCCCAGAGCCCAGGCGCCCGCGGCGGGGCCGACGCCGGCGGTGGCGATCAACAGCCGACCCCAGACCACCTCGGGCACGGCGCGCAACAGCTCCATGGTCCGGCGCGTGGCCCAGGCCAGCCAGGCGGGCGCCAGGTTGCGCGCGCCGGCCGGCCCGGCGATCAGGGCCGCCAGCACCGCCCCGGCGGTGCCGGCGCCCGCCATCCAGATGGTCTCGAGAACGCGCTGCGGCAGGGCGGCCCAGCCCTCCGGCGGGATCTGCGGCGGCCACATCTCGGCGACGGTGTGCGCCGCATGGCCGAGCGACATCAGTCGCGGCGCGTAGGCGACCGCGGCGGCCAGCCCGAACGGGACCAGCGCCAGCAGCCAGCGGGGGCGGCGGCGCAGGCGCGTGGCCAGCGCATCGAACCCGGCGGCCAGGATCACCAGCGCGATCAACTGGGTCGCCACGCGGTGAAAATCGAAGGCGGCGAGCGAGCCGACCAGCTCGCTGCCCAGTCCGCCGCCGCCGACCGCGCCGACGATCACGGAAGCCCGCAGCGCGCATTCGAACTCATAGGCGCCGTAGGCGAGCAGGTCGTCGCGCTTCAGCGGCGCCAGGCCGAACAGCGCCGTCTGCAGCCGAGAGGCGCCCGCGGCGCGCAGGGCCTGCAACGGCGCCTGGGGCGCGGTGCGCAGCAGCTCGCCGAACATCTTCGCCACCCCGGCCGTGTAGTAGACCGCGAGCGCCGCCAGGCCCGCGCCGGGGCCGACCCCGAACAGGATCACGCAGAGGATCGCCAGCGTCAGGTCCGGGACCGCGCGCAGGACGCCCAGGGCGAGCAGGAGGGCCCGGCTCCCCCGCAGGTTCAGGGCCGCCACCAGTCCCAGCGGCAGGCTGACCACGAAGGCCAGGAACATCGCCCCCAGCGCCAGGCCCACCGTCTCGACCACCGGCCCCAAGAGCGCCAGCAGATAGGCCGGGGCCAGGTCCGGCGGGAGCAGGGACAGGAGCAACTGCTGCGGGGTCATGGGCGGGGCCGCCTACCTGCCCTTTGCTTTCGCTCGTCCCCGCGGAAGCGGGGATTCAGGCTCTTTTGTTCGCAAGCTCAGGACGCCTCGATGGCTCGACGGACCAAAAACACCTGGGCCGCCGCTTTCGCGGGGGTGAGCGGTTGGAGGAAATCCGGGCGATGAGGCCATTCCCTATCCCACCCCTTCCAACCGACCGGCCCTGAGCTCCAGCACCCGGTCGAAGTAGCGCCGGGCCAGCTCCGGCTGGTGCAGAGAGCAGACCAGCGCCATGCCGCGGCTGCAGGCCAGGCCCGTCAGCAGCTCCAGCACCTCGCGCGAGGTCGCGGGATCCAGCGAGGCCACCGGCTCGTCCGCCAGCAGCACCAGCGGCGCCTGCACGAGCGCCCGGGCGATCGCCACCCGCTGCTGCTCGCCCCCCGACAGGCGCGCCGTTTCCGCCCGCAGCTTCTCCGGCAGGCCCACCGCCGCCAGCGCAACCTGGGCCTCCGCCAGCTCGTCGGCGCGCGGCCGGATCAGGTAGCGCAGGGCGCGGCGGTTGGACCAGCGGCCCAGGGCGCCCGCCATGACATTGGCGTGGACCGGCAGGGTCTCGACCAGGTCGTGCTTCTGGGCGACCAGGGCCAGGCGGCTGCGCGCCGCGCGCAGCCGCGCGCCCGCGAGGCCGGCGAGCGCCTCGCCTTGCAGCCGCACCTCGCCCGCCAACGGCGGGATCTTGCCGTTGAGCGTGCGCAGCAAGGTGGTCTTGCCCGATCCGCTCGGCCCCACCAGCGCCAGCCGCTCGCCGGGCGCGAGCGCGAGGTCCACCCCGCTCAGCAGCACGCGCCCGCCCGGCGGCGCGATCGCCACGCCGTTCAGGGCTAGAAGCACGCTCGCGCGGCTTGCGGCCGGCGCCGCGGCCAGGGTGTCGCCGCGCGGAGCCGCCATCACATCAGCCCGAGTTCCTTGGCCGTGCGCACCACGTCGCCGTAGGACTTGTCCTCGGCGCGAATGAAGTGCTGGCCGCGCAGGATCTCCAGCACCTGGCCGTCGCGCGTCGGGTCGAGCTTGAGGAAGGCGGCGGCCACCGCCTTCTGGTCGGCGGGCGCGAGGTCCTTGCGCGCCGCCCAGACGTAGTCGGCGAAGGGACCGAAGCTGTTGAAGACGGTCAGGTCCGGCGGGAGCTTCTTGTCGGCCGCGAGCGACTTATAGACCGTCTCGTCGACCGCGCCGGCGTCGCAGACGCCTGCGCCCACCGCCTGGATCGTCGCCGGATGGCTGCCGGTGTAGCGGAAGCTCTTCAGCGACTTCTCGGCCGAGATCCCCGCCCGCTTCATCGCCAGGAAGGGATAGAGATGGCCGCTCGTGGAATTGATGTCGCCGAAGCAGAAGGTCTTGCCCTTCAGCTGACCCAGGCTGGTGATCCCCGATCCGGCCTTGGTGATGAACAGCGAGTGGAACTGGCGGTCGATGTCGCGCTGCACCAGCGGGACCACGCCGTAGCGGGCGTGCGCCTTCACATAGGTCAGGCCACCGAGGTAGGCGACGTCCAGCGAGCCATTGCCGAGGCCTTCGACGGTGGCGTTGTAGTTGGTCGGGATGATCAGCTTCACGGGCCGGCCGAGCTGCTGCTCGAGGTACTTCTGCAGCGGCGCCTTCTGGTCGATGGAGACCTGGGTCGCGCCCGCGTCGGGGACCATGCCCACGCGCAGCGGCTCGGCGGCCTGGGCCGCCGTCCCTGCCGCGAGCGCCGCCAACGCGGCCAGCCCGAGCCCCCGGATCGCGCGTCCTGCCTTGTCGATCAGCTTCACCTTCGCTCCCCTTTGCCGTCGGTCCCTTTGGGCGCGCCAACCTGCCGAGCGGGCGGCAAAATGCAAGGGCGTTCAGGCGCAGGCCTGCGACGCGCGCTCCACGAGGCCTGCGACTTCGGCCGCGGCGCGTTCGACATCCTCCGGATCGAGCCGCTCCAAGGCCACTTCGCCCAGCCACTGGCGCGGCTCCCGGCGGCTGGAGCGGCGGTAGGCGGGATCGTAATGCTGCTCGATCAGGGCCGCCGCGAGCGCCTCAGCCTCGCCGGCCGCGACCAGCTGCAGCCATTCCCCCACACGTCGCCGCCCGGGCCGGCTCGGCAGGCGCAGCAACATCGCGGCCAGTCCCTCGGTATCCGCCGCGAGGTCCTGGTAGGCCCGGGCCAGGTAGCGCGCCCGGGCCGGGGCCGGGGCGGAGAGCTCGATACGCGGCGCCGCGGTCATCGCCTGCCAGAGCATGGGCGGAACCATCCGCTCGCCCACCTTGCTGGACTCCGCCTCCACCACGACCGGCCGGGTGGGATCGAGGCTGTCGATCACGGCGAGCAGTCGGCTCTCGAACATCTTCTGGCTCGGCTGCGCGCGCCCCGGCAGGCGCCCCAGCAGCGAGCCGCGATGCTCGGCGAGGCCTTCAAGGTCGATCACCTGCACGCCGCGACGGGCGAGCGCGTCCATCACCGCGGTCTTGCCTGTCCCGGTTCCGCCGTCGAGCAGCACAACCCGCAGCTCGGGCGCGCCGTCATAAAGCCGGGCGGTCACCTCCCGGCGATAGGTGCGATAGCCGCCCACCAGGACGGTGGTGCGCCAGCCCACCTGGGCCAGGATGGTCGCCATAGCGTTCGAGCGCATGCCGCCGCGCCAGCAGTAGACGAGCGGCCGGAACGCCCCCGAGCGGTCGGCGAGCGCGCTCTCCAGGTGATGGGCGACATTGCGCGCCACATAGGCCGCGCCGACCCGGCGGGCTTTGAATCGGGACTCCTGGACGTAGATGGTCCCGACCTCGGCGCGCTCGGCATCGTAGAGCACCGGCAGGTTCACCGCCCCCGGCGCATGGTCCTCGGCGAATTCGGCCGGGCTGCGCACGTCGATGACGAGATCGAAGCGCGCCCGGGTGGCGGCGTCGGCGCTCTCCACCGTCTCTGGATGCATCATGGCGTGCGAAGGGGGCCGCGGATCATCAGGCGCCTGCTATACATCGCCCGCGCCAGAGGCCGAAATGCGAGGAGACCCCGTGATGGACGACGCCAGCGCCGCGCCGGAACCCGTCCGCCTGACCAGCCTCGCCCACGGCGGCGGCTGCGGCTGCAAGATCGCCCCCGGCGTGCTTCAGGAGATCCTGTCGCAGATGCCGGCCGCCACCCCCTTCGCCGATCTGCTGGTCGGAACCGAGACCTCGGACGACGCCGCCGTCTGGAAGCTGAACGAGGACCAGGCGCTGGTCGCGACCACCGACTTCTTCATGCCGGTGGTGGACGATCCCTTCGACTTCGGGCGGATCGCGGCGACCAACGCCCTCTCCGACGTCTACGCCATGGGCGGGCGGCCAATCCTGGCGCTGGCCATCGTCGGCATGCCGGTGAATCGTCTGCCGGTGGAGACCATCCGCGCCATCCTGGCGGGCGGCGCGGCGGTCTGCGCGGCGGCGGGCGTCCCGGTGGCGGGGGGCCATTCGATCGACAGCCTGGAGCCGATCTACGGCCTGGTGGCCCTGGGCCTCGTCAGC
The DNA here is from genome assembly GCA_966434565.1 of uncultured Phenylobacterium sp. Classification (GTDB taxonomy): domain Bacteria; phylum Pseudomonadota; class Alphaproteobacteria; order Caulobacterales; family Caulobacteraceae; genus Phenylobacterium. Next base: position 12,948 of record CBJNAS010000030.1, on the reverse strand, counting down.
CCCGACCGGGTGCTGACCAACCGCACGGCCCAGGCGGGCGACGTGCTGATCCTCGGCAAGGCGCTGGGCGTGGGCGTACTCAGCGCGGCGTTCAAGCAGGAGCGGCTGGATGCGGAGGGCTATGCGGCGCTGATCGCCTCGACCACCCAGCTCAACACACCCGGACCCGAGCTGGCCGAAATCGCCGGCGTCCACGCCATGACCGACGTGACCGGCTTCGGCCTGCTCGGCCATGCGCTGGAGATGGCGCGCGGCTCGGGCCTGACGGTGGAGATCGACCCGCGCGCGCCGCAGATCCTGGCGGGTGTCGAGCCGCTCGCCCAGGCCGGCGTGCGCACGGGCGCGAGCGGGCGCAACTGGGCGAGCTATGGCGGCGCGGTCGCCGGGGCGGGCGCCTTGCCCGAGTGGCGGCGCGACCTGCTCACGGATCCGCAGACCAGTGGCGGGCTGCTGGTGGCCGCCGCCCCCGCAGCGGCCGAGACGGTGCTGACCATGCTGCGCGCTCGCGGCTTCGACGCCGCCGCGGCCGTCGGCCGCTTCCGCGCCGGCCCGGCCCGGGTCGAGATCACGGCCTGACCCGCCGGATACCCGCCAGACACAAAACGGGCCTCCTGGGTTCGGCAGGAGGCCCGAGTTATCTGGAGAGGGTTGTCCTGCTCTCCGGGGGGAACAAGCACAGCCTGCCGGATCGGCGCGGGGGCCGCGGGATCATTTGATAGATCGGCTGTGCGGGACTTCGTTTTTCCGCGAATACTTTGCGTCGCCCGAACGAGGGGACGTTCAGTCTCGCTCTACCCCCACAGCTCCGACGCCGGGGGCTCGATCAGGGCGCCCGAGACCTGCAGGCCAGGCTCGCGGTCGCGAGCCAGCAGCAACGGGCCGTCCAGATCGACGAAGCGCGCGCCCTGGGCCACCAGCAGAGCCGGCGCCATGGCGAGCGAGGTGGCCACCATGCAGCCGGCCATGATCTCCAGTCCCAGGGCTTGCGCCTCGGCCTTGAGCGCCAGGGCTTCGGTGAGGCCGCCGGCCTTGTCGAGCTTGACGTTCACCGCCTGGTAGCGCCGGGCGCAGGCGCGAAGCTCGGCGCGGGTGTGCAGGCTCTCTTCGGCGCAGAGCGGAACCGGGCTCCGATAACCCTCCAGCGTCGCGTCCTCCGCCGCCGGAAGGGGCTGCTCCAGCAGCTTGACGTTCAGGCGGGCGAGCTCGGGGGCAAGCCGGCGCAGGTCGTCGAAGCGGAGGGACTCGTTGGCGTCCACCACCAGCCGCGTGCGCGGCGCCGCCGCGCGCACGCCGGCCACCCGGTCCAAATGGTCGGCGCCGCCGATCTTCAGCTTCAGCATCGGCCAGCGGGCATGGATGCGCGCCGCCTCCGCCATCGCCTCGGGCGGCCCCAGGCTCACCGTGTAGCAGGTCTTCACCGGGTCGAGCCGCGCACGGCCGGCCAGGGTCCAAAAGCGCACCCCGGCCTGCTTGGCGTCCAGGTCCCACAGCGCGCAGTCCAGCGCGTTGCGCGCGGCGCCTGGCGCCAGCAGCCCCTGCAGCTCGGCCCGCCCCAGGCCCGCCTCCACGGCCGCGCGAGCCCCTTCGAGCTGATCGAGCACGCCCTCGAGCGTCTCGCCGAAGCGGGCGTAGGGGACCGCCTCGCCGCGCCCGCGGTGCGCCCCCTCGGCGATCTGAGCGACCACCACCACAGCCTCGGTCTTGGCGCCGCGGGCGATGACGAAGGCGCCGGCGATGGGCCAGCGCTCGGCCCGTAGCTCCAGCCGGCGGGAGGGCGCGCGCGGCCTCAGGCGGCGTCCCCCAGCGCCTGGTCGAGCAGCAGGAACACGCGGCCGCCCTCGCTGCCCAGCAGATGGCTCATCAGCAGGCCCTCCGGGTCGCGCACCGCGGCGTCCTCCGCCAAACCCTGATAGCGCCGCACGTAGTGGGCCGCCCTGGTCTTCAGCTCCTCGTCGGTGAACAGGCGGCGCACGATCCGCCGGCTGGCGGCGCCGGCGAGCCGCTTCACCGCCTGGCGCGCGCCCTCGACATCGCCGATCTGCATGGCCGCGGCGATCTGCTCGATGCGCGGCTCCGGCAACAGCTTCTCGGGCTCCACACCCATCTTGCCGAGCTCGGCGGCGAGCCGGCTCTCCTCGCTCTCCTCCGCCTCCCCTTCCCCGAGGGACGCCAGCAGGTCCTTCCAGGTCCAGGTCTCGGCTGGCTCTTCCTCGTCGGCCTCGTCCTCGGCGGCGGGTCTCGCCGGGCCGGCTTTCTCGAACACAGCGGAGAAGGCCTCGTCGCTCGCGGTCGGCGTCAGTTTCAGGCGCGGCCGCAGGCCAAGCCGCTCGGCCAACGCCGTCCCGCCGGGCTCGGCGGCAGGCGTCGGCTCCGCGGCCCTGGCGGGTGGGTTGGCGGCGGCCGTGCGCAAAGTCGGCGGCGCATAGGCCTGGGTAAAGGTCGCCGCCGGCGCGAACGGCGGCGGGGCGGCCGGCTGCGACAGCGAGGGCGCCAGGACCGCCGGCGGAGCGGCCGCCACGGTCCCCATCAGGCGCACCGCCTCGCTCAGCATTTCGAAGTTGCGGCGCACCCGCTCCTGGAAGGCCGCGTCGATCGCCTGCGCCTCCTCGGCCGTGCGGCGGGCCTGGGCGAGCAGGGCGTCCATGCCCTGGGCCAGGGCGAGGCGCACGGCCTCGGCCTGCTCCTGCGCCTCGGCCGGCAGGTCGCGCGCGCGCGCCTCGACGCTGGCCATCATGCCGGAGAGCTCCCCCAGGGCGATGCGGGCGGCGGCGGCCCCTTCGTCCAGCTTGCGGGCGGCGGCTGCGCCGGCTTCGCCCACCATCTTCGACGACTGCTCGATCAACGCCCGCGCCTCTTCCAGTCGCGCCTCGAACACCTGGTTGGCCTTCTGGCCGGCGGCGAAGGCGGCCTCGGACAGCTGATCGACCTGTTCGCGCGCGGCGGCGGCATGGCGGGCCGCGGCCTGGCGCGTCTCCTCCGCGGCGCGCGCGAGCGCCTCGATGGCGGCGCGATTGTCGGCCTCCAGCCTGGCGCGCTGGCCGTCGGCGACGCGGGCGAGGTCGTTGAAGGCGCCCGCGGCGGTCTCGCCCAGGGCCTCGCGCTCGGCGCGCACGGTCGTGGCGAGCGCCGCGAACCGCTCGGCGGCCTCGGCGACCAGGGCGCGCAGGGTCTCTCCGGCTTCGGACGCGCAACCGCTCATCTCACCGGCGGCATGGCGCGCCTCGCCGAGGGAGGTCGCGAGCCGGTCGGCGTAGGCCTCGGCCTCGGCGGCGAAGCTCTGGTGGTCGGCACGCAGGGCTTCGGCGAGGCCGGCCAGCGCCTGGCGTTGTTCGGCCAGGCCGCCCTCGACCGCGCGGACCTGATCGGCCACGCCCGCGCCGGCGGTCTCCAGGCGGGCGACCTGGCGCGCGAGATCCTCGCCGGCGGTGCGCGCGGCCTGCCCTGCCTCCGCGGCTGCGGCGGCGAGGCCGCGGGCGCGGGCCTCCAGCGCGCTCTCGGCGTCGCGCAGCTGCACCTCCGCGCCCTGGGAGATCTCGGCGACCTTCTGCGCCTGCTGGGCGACCAGTTCGGCGGCCCTGGCGGCCTGCGACTCCAGGCTCTGCGCCAGCGCCGCGAGCTCCCCACGCTCGCGGCCGAGCTCCCCGCTCAGCTGCTGGGCGGCGCCGACGGAAACCTGGGTCGCCTGGTTCAGCGCCTCGGTCTCCATGGTCAGCGCCTGACGCAGCGCGCCCAGGCTATCGCGCGCCGCGTCGGCGGCGAGGGCCGCGGCGGCGATCTCCTCGCGCACGGCCCGGGTCACCTCCCCCGCCTGGGCGGCGGCGCGCAGGGCCGGCGTCAGCAAGGCCTGCTCCAGCTCGCGCGCCCGGCGGGCCTCTGCGCCCAGCCTCTGCCCCTGGCGGACGAACCAGGCCACGGCGAACACCAGCGCCGCCGGCCCCAGCGCCAGCAGGGCGAAGACGATCAGGGCGAAGCGGTCCTGCTGCAGGGGCGCAACGCCGCTCCGATAGCCCACGGCGAACGCGATCGGGCCCAGCGACCACAGCACCGCCACGGCGAACGCCGTCAGATAGATGAAGAAGCCGCCGGGCTCGGCGGCGCGCGGCGGGGGCGCGGCGGGGGGCTGCGGCTCGGGAGGCGCCTCGCCGCGCGGCTTCGGCGCAGCGGCCGGAGAAGCCGCAGGCTGGGACGGCTCGGTCGCCGTGGGCGCAGGCGCCTCGGTCCGCGCGGCGGGCGCCAGCGCATCGTCGTTGGAGGCTCCGAAGTCCATCGGCGGCGGCCGTCTGGTGATTTTCATGCACGCGATCCCGCTGCGGCCGGCGCGCTCCCCCGAGCGCGTCCGCACGCGGACAGGATTACCCGGGACGCCGCCTCTGGCAAACGTGTGGGCGAATCATTCTCGCCTCAGGCGCGCAATGCCGCGGGGGCGCGCCCAGTCGAAAGCCACATCAGCCCGCGTCCGCTCAGGCGTGCAGCGCCCCAGCCGAAGTCCGGGGCTTAGGACAGCTCACCAGCTTCTCCGGCGCGCGGGGCGAGCGGGCGATCACCCGCTCCGTGGCGGCCGCGGACGGCGCAGGCGCCGCGGTGGTCTGGACCGCAGGAACCGGCTCGAGCATGACGCCGAAATGCGACAGGGCGGCCGTCGAGGAATGCACCACGGCCACCGCCACGATTTCCGTCCATGTCGTCATCAGACGCCTCCCGGTCCGAACACGACGCTCCCACCGCTTCAGATAGCGTAAGCGCGGCCTTCTTGCGACAGCATCGCACGTGAATTTTCCGCAATGTACGCGCGGAACGCACGCTACGGGGACGCGGTCAGTGGGACGGCACGACCTGGGGCGACATGCCGGCGTCTCTCGCGTAGCGCGCGATGGCGTCCTGCAGCGCCGGCGAATCCACCCCGTCCACCGGCCCGACGTAATAGCCGAGGCGGGAGAGCGTCTTCTGCGCGTCCAGCACCGCGCCGGGCGTCAGGTTGGCGATCGCCGGACCGGGCCTTGCGGCGCTCTCGCCCCCAGCGCTCGCCAGCTTGGCCGCCAGCGCATCGGCGCGGGCGGCGGCCGCGGCGTCGCCCTGGGCCGCCGCCTGCCGGTACAGGCGTTCGGCGGCGCGCAGATCCCGCGGCACGCCCGACCCGGCCTCGTAGAGGCGCGCCAGATTATATTGTGAATCCGCAAAGCCGGCGTCGGCGGCGGCGCGGAACCACCGCGCCGCAAGCTTCGGGTTGGGCCGGGGTCCGCCGAGGTAGTGCAGGCCTAGGTCATGCATCGCCGCCGGATCGCCCGTCTGGGCCGCACCCCGCAGGCGGGACCAGTCGTCGTCCGCCGCCGGCGCGCGCAGCGCGGCCGGCCGGGCCGGAGCCGGCGCGGGAGGGACGACCGACGGAACCGCCGCGGGCGGCTCCACGCTCGTCGGGGCAATCGCGGCCGGCGGGCTGGCCGGCGCGGCAGGGTCGCTCGCCGGCGCAGCGGGACGAAGGGCCGGCGCTTCTGCTGCGGCGCTCGAAGCCGCGGTGTTCCCGGCGACGTCGGACGCCACCATCGGGGTCGGCCGATCGGGATCGTCCTGACGCTTCTCCCAGAGGGACATGCCGAACGCGCCGAGCGCCAGTGCGCCGACGCCGCCGGCGATCAGCAGCATGCTCTCGGTGCGACCCGCGCGCTTCGGCTCGCGGAAGGCCTTGATACGGGCGCCGGCCTCCAGCTCGCGCGGCGTGGCGGTGAGCGGGGTCGCGAGCCCGGCGAAGGCGTGCGCATGCGGCGGGCGCTGGACGACGTCCGGCCGTGGAGGCGGGGCGCGCTCGACGGGCGCCGGTCGCCTGGGCGGCGGCGGGGGCGGGGGCGCGACATAGGGCTCCGGCGCGGGCGCCGGGAAGATCGGCGGCGGCTCGCGGCGCGGGACGACGGCGGCCGGCGGGGTCGCGGGCTCCGGATCGGCCGAAGCCTGCTTCGCCGCCACCTGGGCGGTCACGGCCTCCACCCAGCGCTCCAGCCGCTCGCGCAGGCCTTGCTCCGCACGCGTCAGGCGCTCGTCGACCGCGCGGTGCAGCCTGGCCTCGCGCGCCTCTGCCGCTGCGGCCGCCGTGTCGAACCGATGGCCCAGATCGGCAAGGGCACGGGCCCGCAGCGCCTCCAGATCGCCGAGGCGGCGCTCGAAGGCGGCCTCGGTGCGCTCCAGCTGGCCGCGCAGTTCGGCGAGGTCCGCGTCAGTGCTGTCGAGCCGTCGGTGCAACGCCTCGGCGATCGCCCCGAACTCCTGCCGCAGCCGGCTGGTCTGGGCGTCGTGCTCGAGCGCCAGGTGGGCAAGGCGGTCTTCGAGGGTGGCGAACAGGCGCAGCAGCTCTCCCGCCGGGAAGGCTTGCGACGCGCGCGGCGGCGCCTCGGCGGGACGTGCGTCGCCCGATGGCGGTGGCGCAGGCCGCGACGGCGCTGCGGCGGCTGGCCGGGCGGCCGGGGCCTCCTCTGCGGTCACCGGTCTCGGGTTCTGGGGGCCCGAGTTCTGGGAGCCCGAGTTCTGGGGGCCCGAGTTCTGGGGGCCCGAGTTCTGGGGGCCCGAGTTCTGGGGCCTGGCGATCTGCGGCTTGGAGCTCTGGGGCGGGGCTTCCGGGGGACCAGGGTTCCGGGACACGTCCGCCCGCGGCGAGGCGCCCTCCAGCTCGCACAGGGCGCGCGTGATGGGATCGAAGGCCTCGGACTCGAACCTCGCGCGCGCGTCGCCCATTGCGCCCACACCTGCGCCCCGGAAATCCGCCTGCCCGCTCGGACCGAAATCTCGCCTGACGGTGGCGGTTCCGCTCAAGTTGCGCTCACGTGCCGAACTGGCGTCACGCTACGCGCCGAATCGGACCTGTGTAAACGCGCCAAAAACGCGCTGCGCCGGGCCCCGCGCCCTGCGACGACGCGTCGCAGCGATCCCGAGATTCAACCAAAGCGAGAACCTGCCCGAAACGCTCGGGGCAAATGGAAACGACCGCAACCATCCGTTGTTATCAGCGCGCGGGGAGATGACCTTATACCGGTCGGCGATCAGTGCGAGATCTTGTCACGCTTGTTCCCGCTCGTAGCGGGGTCTTAATCTGTTGCACGCAAGAAACGTGATCGCCTGACAGGCACATTCGAGAACAGCAATTCGCGCGCGGGTTGATATGCTTTTACTATGCCTCGGCGGTTGTTATTGGGGCGCTGGTACGCTAATTGCATGCCGGGTTTCCCGGGTAGAGAGAGGGCCCCTTGCGCCAGGCCAACGATGCTCCCGACGCGCCACGCCCGTCGGTCCAGTATCAGGAATTCGAAGCCTTTCCGGAACCCCAGCTCACCGCGCAATGGCGCGTGCTCGACCGTTTGGACCAGGCGATCGAGCAGATGAACGCCGCGCGAGCCGCGCCACGCGCTCCGTTCGCGGGCGCGGCGGCCGCCGTCCGCGCGGGCCGCTCGCGCCCCGTCTCGGCCGAGGCGGAGGGGTCGATGTTGCGCCGCCACGGCGGAAACCCTCCTCCGGCGGAGACACGGGTGGCCGACCTCCTGAGGGGTGGCCCCGCCGAGGAGGGCTGACATGCCGGTTCTGGTGATCAGCTCACCCAAGGGCGGGGTGGGCCGTACGACCCTGGCCGCCAATCTGGGTCCCGCCATGACGCGGCTGGGTTGGCGCGTCACCCTGGTCGACCTGCATTCGCAGAACGGCCTGCGTCACCTCGTGGCGCCGGACAGTGGCGTCGCCGACGGCCTGGGGCCAGCCGCGCACGAAGGCCGCAAGTGGACCCAGCCCAGTGTCAAGACCCGCACCGGCATGGTGCTGGTGCCGTTCGGCCCGGCCGGCGATCTGGAGCCGCCGATCAGCGCGGGCCTGCTGCGCGAGCAGATCGCCGAGTTGTGCCCGACGCGACGGGACCTGGCGATCCTCGACACCCCGGCGGGCGAAGGCCAGATCGCGCGCGCCGCCGACCAGGTGGCCGACGTCGGCCTGGCGGTTTTCCACGCCGACGCGGGATCGGCCTCCCTGCTGCCCGATTATGCGAAGGGCCGGTTCCTGACGCCGCTACGGCCCGCCGACCCGGTCCGCTATCTCGTTTTGAACCAGGTCGACCGCCGCCGCCGCCTCAGTCTCGATATAGAACAGTTCATCGATCGACGGCTCGAGTCCCGTTTCCTGGGCGCGGTGCGATATGACGAGGCGATGGCCGAAGCGGCCGCCCAGAACCTCACCTTGACCGAGGATGCGGAGGCGGCCGGCGCCGCCGCCGACGTCGCGGAGCTGGCACGGAAGCTGCAAGCCGTGCTCGCATGAGAGCGCCGGGGGGCCTCAGGCAGATGGTCAGGAGAACGTGGACGCTGGGCGACCGGCCCTTGGGGCTTGCAGGCCACATCCTGTTCGGCCTCGCCGCGTTGCTGGGCGGCTGGGCGCTCTTCGAAGTCATCACCCTGCCGCTCGATTTCACCCAGCAGGTGGGTTTCGCGGCGGGGGCTTTCGTGGGCGCGCTGCTGCTGCATCGTCTCGATCCGACGCGCCGCGCCAACGTGGCGCTGGCCGTGCTCTCGGCGGCCATCTCCACGCGTTACATCTACTGGCGCGCGACCAAGACCCTGCATTTCGACAACCCGATCTCACTGGTCCTGGGGATCGGCCTGTTCCTCGCTGAGCTCTACGCCTGGGCGATCCTGGTGTTCGGCTATGTCCAGTGCGTCTGGCCGCTGCCTCGCCCGGTGCGCCAGATCGAGGGGCCGCCGGAGAGCTGGCCGACGGTGGACATCTTCGTTCCGACCTATAACGAGAGCCTCGACATCGTCCAGGACACGGTGCTGGCGGCGATGTCGATCGACTATCCGCCGGACCGTTGCCGGGTGTTTCTGCTGGACGACGGCCGGCGGCCGGAGTTCGCCGCCTTCGCCAAGCGCGTCGGCTGCAACTACATCACCCGCGACAACAACCATCACGCCAAGGCCGGCAACCTGAACAATGCGCTGGCCCAGACCGACGGCGAGCTGATCGTCGTCTTCGACGCCGACCACGTCGCCACGCGCGCCTTCCTGCAGATGACCGCGGGCTGGTTCCAGGCGGATCCGAAGCTCGCCCTGCTGCAGACCCCGCACTTCTTCTACTCGCCCGATCCGGTGCAGCGGAACATCACCGCCGTGCGCGACATCCAGGGCGAGGGCGCGCTGTTCTATGGCATCGTCCAGGAAGGCAACGACTTCTGGAACGCGGCCTTCTTCTGCGGCTCGGCGGCGGTCGTGCGCCGTTCGGCGCTGGCGCAGATCGACGGCTTCGCGCGCGAGACGGTGACCGAGGACGCGCACACGGCGCTGCGCCTGCAACGGCGCGGCTGGGACACGGCCTATCTGAACATCCGCCTCTCGGCCGGCCTGGCGACCGAGCGCCTGGCCCTGCACATCGGGCAGCGCGCGCGATGGGCCCGCGGCATGACCCAGATCATGCGGATCGACAATCCGCTGTTCGGTCCCGGGCTGAGCGTCTGGCAGCGGTTCTGCTACTTCAACGCCATGCTGCACTTCCAGTTTCCGCTGCCGCGGGTGGTCTTCCTGACCGCGCCGCTCTGCTATCTTCTGTTCGGCCAGAACATCATCCACGCCTCGCCGCTGATGATCGTGGCGTTCGCCGCGCCGCACCTGTTGTTCTCGCACATCGGAAACTCACGAATTCAGGGGAACTACGGCCGATCGATCTGGAACGAGGTTTATGAGACCATCCTGGCCTTCCACCTGGTCGGACCATCGTTCCTGCCGCTGGTCAATCCGAAGGCCGGCAAGTTCAACGTCACCGAAAAGGGCGGCATCCTCGAGAACGAATACTTCGACTGGCGGTCGCTGCGGCCGCACCTGATCGTCGTCTTCCTGCTGTTGCTGGCGATCGCCGTCGCCTCCATCAAGCTTCTGACGGGGCACGCGGACGCTGACACGGTGATCCTCAACATGTTCTGGTCGATCTACAATATCATGATCCTGCTCACGACCCTGGTCGTCGGCCGCGAGCGGCGCCAGGTGCGGCAGAACCTGCGCGCCCACGCCCACCTGCCCGCCACCCTCTATTTCGAGGACGGGCACATGCTGGAGACGATCACGCGCGACATCTCCATGGGCGGCGTCGCCCTGGAAATGCCGGAGCCGCGCACGGTCGAGGGCCGCAGCGTGACCCATCTGGAGCTGCACATCGCCGGTCGCTCCTTCGTCTTCCCCGCCGAGCCGCTGCGGATCCGGCGCGGGGTCATGTCGCTCAAATTCGGCCATCTCTCGCTCGAGAACCGCCGCTCGCTGGTGCTCGCCGTCTTCGGCCGCGCCGACGCCTGGCCGAGCGGCGAGGACGCGCCTCGGATGACCGTCACCAAGGCGATCGGCGACCTCTTCAGGGCCAACGTCTCGCTCTTCGCCCCGCCCCGCAGGTTCCGCGCGAGCCCTCCCGCCTCGCGGGCGGCCGAGCCGCGAAAGAAAGCCGCCTGATGCCCCTTCTGCAGTTCCTCCGCCGCCTGCGCCGGCCGCTCGCGGCGCTCTCGCTGACGAGCCTGGTCGCGGCCCAGGCGACCAGCCTCGCCGCCCAGCCCCTGCTCCATCCGGCGCTGGCGGTGGCGCCCGCCGCGGCGGCCGCCGCGCCGCCGCCCGCCCCCACCCCGGACGCCCCCGCGGGCCCGGGCGCCCAGCGGACCGTCGCGATCACCTTGAAAGACCTGGGCGTGGCGCAGCCGCTGATGCTGCAGACGACGCACGGGGAAGCCGGCATCCCCTACAACGTGCGCGGCGACGAGGTGGTCAAGAAGGCTCAGCTCGAGCTCAACTTCGCCTATTCGCCCGCCCTGCTGCCCGACCTCAGCCACATGATCGTGCTGCTGAACGGCGAGGTGGTGGCCACCATCGACCTGGTGAAGGAGACCTCGGGCGGGGTGTCCCTGACGATACCGGTCGACCCGGCGCTGTTCCGCCCGAAGAACCAGCTGAACTTCCGCTTCATCGGCCACTACACGCGCGACTGCGAAGACCCGCTGCACTCCTCGCTGTGGGCCAACGTCAGCAACACGCGCACCAAGCTCGACCTCACCCTGCAGAAGGTCTCACGGGGCCTCGACCTGGCGCGGCTGCCAGCGCCCTTCTTCGATGCCTCCGACCCGACCCCGCTGAAGCTGCCGTTCGTCTTCCTCGACAACCCGAGCGACCGCCTCCTGGCGGCCGCGGGGGCGGTGTCCTCCTGGTTCGGCCTGCAGGCGAGCTATCGCGGCTTCACCTTCCCGGTCAGCATGGGCGCCCTTCCCGACACCGACGCGGTGGTCATCACCCACAGCGGCGCGGCCCTGCCCGGCGGCGCCCTGCCGGACTTCGGCGGCCCGACCGTGACGCTGATGCCCAACCCGCGCAACCCCTACGCCAGCCTGCTGGTGATCGGCGGACGCAGCGATGACGAGACGCTGGCCGCCGCCCGCGCTCTCGCCTCCGCGTCCAGCGGCCTCTCCGGCGCGCGCACCGTCGTCACGCCGGTCGAGACCGCCGCGCGGCGTCCCTACGATGCGCCCCGCTGGCTGCGCACGGACCGGCCGGTCCGCCTTGGCGACTTCGTCCAGCCGGAGCGGCTGGAGGGCTTCGGCCTGCACCCCGGCCTGATCACCGTCGACTCCCGCGTGGCGCCCGACCTGTTCTTCTGGCCGCGCGGGGGCCCGACGCTGACCGTCGGCTACCGCTATCCGGCGATGAACTGGCTCGACTTCAACATGTCGCGCCTCGACGTGCTGATGAACAACAAGTACCTGCACACCTTCCCGCTGAAGGCGGAAGGGCGGGTCGAAGGCCTGCGTGACGAGATCGGCGCCCCCGCCGCCCACTGGAACGGCACGATGGAGACGCCGGCCTACGCCCTGTTCGGGGCCGACCAGCTGCAGTTCTACTACGACCTGCGCGTGCTCAAGCAGGGCTACTGCAAGAGCGACATCCCCGACAACGTCCGGGTCAGCATCGACTCGGATTCCAAGCTCGACCTCTCCCGCGCGCACCATTTCGCACGGCTGCCGAACCTCGCCTTCTTCGCCAGCTCCGGCTTCCCCTACACGCGGATGGCGGACCAGTCCGAGACTCTGGTCGTGATGTCGGCCCAGCCCAGCGCCGCCGAGATCGAGAGCTTCCTGGAAATGAACGGGCGCTTCGGCGACTCCACCGGCTTTCCCAGCCTGAAGCTCGCCGTCGCTCGCCCGGGCGAGGTGCAGGACTATGCCGGCAAGGACGTCGTGCTGCTGGGACCGACGTCGCTGCTCGCCGGGGTTCCCGAGCTGGCGGCCGGCGCGCCGCTCGAGGTCCAGCAGAACAGCCTGCGCGTGCGCGCGGCCAACCTGATCGACCGGACCTTCGCCCTGTTCGGCTCCAACGTGACCGACGCCCGCCGCGCCCGCATCTCCGAGGTGCTGGTGTCCGGCGCGGAGCCCAGCGGCCTGATGGCGTGGCGCTCGCCGGCCGATCCACGCCGCGTGGTGACGGCGGTGTTCGCCACCCACACGGAAAGCCTGCCGGCGGTGCTCACCGCCCTGTCCGATCCGAAGACCAACTACCAGATCCAGGGCGACGTGGCGCTGATCGGCGGCGCCGGCTTCAACAGCACGCGGATCAATGACGGCTTCTGGTCCGGCGACCTGCCGGCCCCGCTGCGGCTGCTGTGGTGGTTCAGCGAGAATCCCGTGATCCTCGGGGTGGTGGCCGTCCTGGCTGCGCTGCTCTTGGGGATCGGCGCCTATGCCTTCCTGAAGACACGTGAGCGGCGGCGTCTGCGGGAGCTGGGCGGCGCATGAGGCGGCTTCTGATCTGCGCGAGCGGGCTCGCCCTGGCCCAAGCCCTCGCAACGGCGGCCGCCGCCGAGACCCCGGCTCCGGCCACGCCCACGGCCGAGCCGACGGTGCGCCTGCCCGGCCAGGCCGGCGGCTCCGCGCCGGTCGCCACGCCGGGCCAGGCCGCCCCTCCGGTCAAG
>CBJNAS010000029.1:0-17724 GCA_966434565.1 uncultured Phenylobacterium sp. | reverse complement strand
TCGGCATCGGCAACCTGCTGTGGGCCGGCATCGGCGACACCATCCGCGTCAGCCTCGCCGCCGACCCGGTGGAGGAGATCAAGGTCGGCTTCGACATCCTGAAGTCGCTGGGCCTGCGCCACCGCGGCGTCAACATCATCGCCTGCCCCTCCTGCGCGCGGCAGGGCTTCAACGTCATCCAGACGGTCGAGACGCTCGAAGAGCGGCTGGCGCACATTTCGACGCCCTTGAGCCTCTCCATCATCGGCTGCGTGGTGAACGGCCCGGGCGAGGCGCTGATGACCGACCTGGGATTTACCGGCGGCGGCGCCGGCTCTGGCATGGTCTATGTGGCGGGCAAGCCGGACCACAAGATGGACAACGCCCGGATGGTCGACCACATCGTGGGCCTGGTCGAGGCGCGCGCCGCCGAGATCGAGAAGGCCAAGGCCTCGCTCGAAGCCGCCGAGTGATCTTGCCGCGAGGCGCGGCGCGCGGTTAGCTGCCCGCCACTCTGACGGGAGGATGCGCGATGTCCGCTGACGGCGACTGGAAGATCACCATCTCGACGCCCATGGGCCCGCAGGAGGTGACCGCGCACATCACCACCGCCGGCGACACCTTCACCGGCAAGACTGAGAGCGCCATGGGCTCGCAGGAGGTGACCGGCAAGGTCGCCGGCGACACGCTCACCTGGACCGCCAACATCACCCAGCCGATGCCGCTGACGCTGGAGTTCAACGTCACCGTCGAGGGCGACAAGCTGTCGGGAACCTGCAAGCTCGGCGCCTTCGGCAATGCGCCGGTGACGGGCGTGAGGATCTGAGAATCTTCCCCTCCCCTTGATGGGGCTACCGGATTCACAGATGTCTGCGCCGAACGCCCCCTCCGTCTCCCCCGCTGCGCGGTGGAGGATCTGGAGCGCCAAGGACAGGCTCTGCGGTCAGGGGTGGGGACGTCGGGACCGGTCACGGCGCCCGGAGCTTGGTCCTACTTCCCCACCCTGCCCGGCTTCGCCGGGCTGTTCCTCCTCATGAAGGGGAGGGAAGATCTCCTCGTTTACCGCGTCGCCGTGTCGCCCGCGCTCTGGGCCGCGTCGCCGACGCGGTTGGCGGCGTTGTCGGCGCTGTGCGCCACGCTGGTGGCGGCGCCGGTGACTGCGTCGGTGCGCGCGGTGTCGTTGCGGCTCTGGGTCAGCAGGAAGAAGGCGACGATCGCCACCAGCGCCAAAAGGGCGATGCCGATGATCACGCCGCCTGCGCCCGAGCCGCGCTCGACGAAGGTCGGGCCGCTGTCGCGCTCGACGACGTGCTCGCGGGAGCCGTCGGCATGTTCCGTCACTCGTTCGGTCGCCATTGAAAGTCTCCTCTGTGTGTCCGCGCCGTAACTCGTGGTTTCACATTTGCGTTCCGGCCGAACAGGCGAGGCCCGTTTGGCAAGCGGCCCGGCTGGCGCTAGAGAAGCGCCCCACCCTCTAGCTCAGGACCAACGTTGCGACTTCCCCAGGCCAGGCTCGACCAGGTGCTCGACCGCTACCGCGAGGTGGAGGCGCGCATGGGCGCGGCCAGCGACGGGGCCGAGATCGTCCGCCTGTCCAAGGAGCACGCGGAGCTGAAGCCGGTGGCCGAGGCGGTGCAGACGCTGGAGCGCGCCCGCGCCGAGCTGCCGGAGCTGGAGGAGATGGCGGCGGCGGGCGACGCCGAGATGGCCGGCCTGGCGCGCGAGGAGCTGGCCGCGCTGAAAGAGCGGCTGCCCGGGCTCGAGCGCGAGGTCGCCCTGCTGCTGGCGCCCAAGGACCGCGACGAGAACGCCTCGGCGATCCTGGAGGTGCGCGCCGGCACGGGCGGCGACGAGGCGGCGCTGTTCGCCGGCGACCTGTTCCGCATGTACCAGCGCTACGCCCAGACCCACGGCTGGCGGGTGGAGATCGAAAGCGCTTCCGAAGGCGAGGTCGGCGGCTACAAGGAGATCATCGCCTCGATCAGCGGCGAGGGGGTGTTCGGGCGACTGAAGTTCGAGAGCGGCGTGCATCGGGTGCAGCGCGTGCCCGAGACCGAGGCCGGCGGGCGCATCCACACCTCGGCCGCGACGGTGGCGGTCCTGCCCGAGCCCGAGGACGTCAACATCGAGATCCGCGACCAGGACCTGCGCATCGACACCTACCGCTCGTCCGGCGCCGGCGGCCAGCACGTCAACAAGACCGACTCGGCCGTGCGCATCACCCACCTGCCGACGGGGATCGTCGTCACCTCCTCGGAGAAGTCGCAGCACCAGAACCGCGCCCGCGCCATGAAGGTGCTGCAGGCCCGGCTCTACGAGCTGCAGCGCGAGCAGCTGGACACCGCCCGGGCCGAGAGCCGCAAGAGCCAGGTGGGCTCCGGCGACCGCTCCGAGCGGATCCGCACCTACAACTTCCCGCAGGGGCGGGTAACCGACCACCGCATCAACCTGACGGTCTACAACCTGCCCAAGGTGCTGGAGGGCGAGGCTCTCGACGACGTCATCGACCCGCTGATCGCCGAGGACCAGGCGGCCAGGCTGGCGGCCCTGGAGGACGAGCTGGCGTAGGTCCCTCCTGAGGCGGCGCGCCGGGCCGTCCCCGCCACCGCCACAGCTGCCGGCGCAGCATCGCCAGCACCAGGCTCGCCTGGCGTCGGACGCCGCCGAACGCCGGTCCTACGCTATCGGCCATGGCCGCGCCGCGCAGCCCGATCGGCCGGGCCGGGCCGGTGGTGGAGTCCTCCGCGGTCTGGTGCTCCATCTCGGCGTTGAACTCGGCGCCCAGCAGCACGACCATGTTCGACAGCCAGATCCACATCATGAAACCGATGACCGCGCCCAGCGGGCCGTAGGTGATGTCGTAGTGGGCGAGATGGTTCAGGTACCAGGAGAAGCCCAGCGAGATCGCCACCCAGCCCAGCGCCGCGGCCGCGGCGCCCGGCCTCACCCAGCGCCAGCGGGCGCGCTCGCGCGAGGGGCCGTAGCGGTAGACGACGGCGAAGGCGATCGCCGCCAGCACCAGCTCCACCAGCCAGCGCAAGGGCGTCAGCAGGCTTTCGCCGAGCCCGATCCAGGCGAGCGCGATGGGGACGGCCACCAGGATGGCGATGGTGAGCGTCACGAACGCCAGCGCGGCGAAGGTGAAGGAGAGCGTCAGCAGCCGCCGGACGAAAAAGTTGCGCTTCTCCGCCTCCTCGTAGACCACGTTCAGCCCGTCGAAGAGGGCGGCCATGCCGGCGTTGGCGCTCCACACCGAGAACAGCACGCCCAGCACGAAGGCGAACGACAGGGTCTCGGGGCGTAGCGTGGCGAGCCGCACCATCTGGTCGCCGACCAGGCTCAGCGCGTCGGCGGGCACGAAGGCGGCGAGCTGGGCCAGCTGGCCGCTCACCGTGTGGACGTCGGCAAACAGGCCGTAGAGCGAGACGAAGGCGCCGATCCCCGGGAAGATCGCCAGCAGGGCGTAGAAGGTCACCCCGCCGGCCGTGGCGGCCAGCCGGTCGCGGCCGATCTCCAGCCAGGTGCGCCAGAGCACGTCCTTCCAGCCCGAGGGCGGGATCTGCGGCGGGGCCAGGGCGCGTCGGCCGCGGCGGGGCTCGGCGGCCTCGTAGAGGGCGGGAATGGCCTCGGGCTGCAGGGCGCCGCGCCGGTCGCTGCGCCGCTCGCGCCACCAGAGCAGGGCGAAGGCGGCGAGCCCCGCCCACGGCGCGGCGCGGGCGGCCAGGCGCGCCAGTTGCGATCCGCCTCGTTTCTCCTCCGCGCGCGACGGCGCGCCGGGCGCTCCCAAGCCAGGCCCTCCTAATGGCCACGCCTCGCCTAACCGCAGTGGGCCGGAGCTTGTTCCGCCTTCCGATCGCCCACCGCCACCGCCCAACCCACGCGCTCTTCGCTTCGCTCGGCCCGCGGTTCCCCCTCCCCCGCTGCGCGGTGGAGGTCGGTAATCATCGGACAGTCAGACATCCCCCCTTGCCGGCTTTTCGAACGTCTGCTTGGCGGAGGCGGATGTTCGCCGGCGCTGGCTGAAGGACCGCGGCGGGTGGCCGCTTACAGCTTGTCGGGCCGGCCTTGCGGAGGTTACAGGCGGGCCATGGCCGACGCCCCTCTCGCAACCCTGGTCGACATTCGGCGCCACCCGGTGAAGGGGTTCACGCCCGAGCCGCTGGAGGCGGTCTCGCTCGCGCCCGGCGCGGGATTTCCGCTCGACCGCGTCTGGGCGGTGGAGAACGGCCCCAGCGGCTTCGACCCGCAAGCCCCGGCCTTCACGCCCAAGCAGAAGTTCACCGTGCTGGCCGCCATCCCGCGGGTCGCGGCGGCGCGCACGCGCTATGACGAGGCCGAAGGCGTGCTGCACGCGAGCGCGCCGGACCTGGCGCCGTTCGCCGGCCGGCTGGACGCGGAGGCCGGTCGCCAGGCCTTCGCCGCCTGGCTCGCCGAACTGCTGGGCGAAGAGGTGAAGGGTCCGTTGAAGGTGTTGCGCGCGCCCGAGGTCCACCGCTTCACAGACCATCCGCAGGGCCAGGTCTCGGTGATCAACCTGGAGAGCGTGCGCGACCTGTCGCGGCGGATGGGCGTGGCGGTCGATCCCCTGCGCTTCCGCGCCAACCTTTATGTCGAGGGCTGGCCGGCCTGGGCGGAGAACGACTGGACGGACCTGAACGTTCGGCTGGGAGAAGTGGAGGCGCGCATGCTCAAGCCGATCGTCCGCTGCGTCGCGACGCATGTGAACCTGGAGACCGCCGAGCGCGACCTGGAGATCACCAAGGCTCTGTTCGACCATTTCGGCCATCTGCACTGCGGGATCTATGTCCAGGTCACCGCCGGCGGCCGCGTGGCCCGCGGCGACGCCTGCCATGGACCGGCCGCGGCATGACGCTGAACCTCGTCCAGGCCTGGTCGCGGGCGAAGCAGGAGCTGGAGTCGGCAGGGATCGCCGGCCCGGTGATCGACGCGCGCCTGCTGGTGGAGGCGGCGGCCGGCGCGACCCGCGCCGACATCGTCACCGATCCCTATCGGGCGCTGACGGCGGAACAGGAGGCGCGGCTCATCGACTACCTGGCCCGGCGCGCCCGGCGCGAGCCGGTGAGCCACATCCTGGGGCGCAAGGGCTTCTGGAAGATCATGCTGCAGGTGACGGCGGATGTGCTGACGCCCCGCCCGGACACCGAGACCGTAGTCGAGTACGTCCTGCGCGACTTTCCCGAGCATGCCCGCTGGTCGGTGCTCGATCTCGGCGTGGGCTCCGGCGCCATCCTGCTCGCCATCCTGGCGGAGCGGCCCGCCGCGCGCGGCTTGGGCGTCGACCTTTCCGAGGAGGCCCTGGCGGTAGCGCGCGAGAACGCCGCCAACCTGGGTCTCGCGGGCCGCACCGCCCTGCTGCGCGGCGACTGGACCTATGGGCTTGAGGACGGGAGCTTCGACCTGGTGGTCTCCAATCCGCCCTACATCGCCAGCGCGGTGATCGCCGAGCTGGAGCCGGAGGTTCGCGACTACGAGCCACGGATGGCGCTGGAAGGCGGCGCCGACGGGCTGGACGCCTACCGCGTGCTGGCGCCGGAGATCCTGCGGGTGCTGAAGCAGGGCGGCCGCTTCGCCGTGGAGATCGGCTATGACCAGAAGGCGGCGGTGGAGGCCCTGTTCCGCGCCGCGGGCGCGGCGGAGGTCGTCACCCTCCCCGACCTCGCCAACCGCGACCGCGTTGTTGCGGGTGTGAAAAAGGCCTTGGAAACGCAGGCTTGAATCGCTACATCAGGTCTGTCTCCACCCAAATCGTCGGCCCGAGGCAGACGCGTCCAGCGACGGACGGCAGCCCGAGTCGACAAGGCGTGACGCTTCTGAAAAAGGCCTCTCGCTGACGAGCTTCCGGGCGGAAGACGGGGAACTAGCGTCTTCGAGGATCCTAAGGGGCGGATCAGCCCACGGGCGATCAAGTCCGAAACGCTTGAGGCTAGCGCAGAGACCTCATCGAGGTCCGCTCAGGGAAGAGCCAAACGGTCATCGCATAATGAGAGATTTCAAGGGCATGAAGCGTCAACGCGGCCGTGGCCGCGGCGGCGGGGGCGGCGGCAAGCCGCAGCAGAACGCGAACCGGGCGTTCGATTCGAACGGGCCCGACGGGGTCAAGGTGCGCGGCAACGCCCAGACCGTGTTCGAGAAGTATCAGCAGCTGGCGCGCGACGCGACCTCCTCGGGCGACCGGGTGTTGGCGGAGAATTACCTGCAGCACGCCGAGCACTATTTCCGCCTGCTGCGGGCGATACAGCCGCAACGGCCGGCCTCGGAGATCCTCGGCCGCGACCAGTTCGCCTCGGGCTTCGATATCGACTTCGAGGACGAGGGCCTGCAGGCCCAGGCCGAGGCCGCCGACGACGCCGCCCAGGACGGCGGCGAAGGCGACGGCGATGGCCGGTGGCAGGGCCGTGACGAGGGGCGACGCGACGACCGCCAGAGAGACGAGCGCCAGAGAGACGACCGCCAGCGGGACGACCGCCAACGGGACGATCGGCCGCGGGACCGCTTCGAAGGCCGCGAGCGCGACGATCGCCAGCGGGACAACCGCGACCGGGACGGCCGACGCGACCGCTGGCGCGACCGGGACGACCGCAACCGCGACGATCGTAACCGGGATCGGGACCGCGGCGAACAACGCGGCGGCGAGGAGCGCCGCGAACGTTTCGAACGGCGCGAGGACCGCCCCGAGCGCAGCGACCCGCTGCCGGTCGTGGAGCCACAACCCACGCCGATCGCCGCGCAGCCGGAAGAGCGTCCCTCGCCGGTGCTGCGCGACGCCGAGGGCGGCGAGAGCGACGCGCCTGCCTTCCTCCAGGCCCCCGCCGCCTCGCCGCGCGCGGAAGCGGCCGAGGCGGAAACGCCCGCTCCGGCCCGCAAGCCCCGCCGGCGCCGCACACCGCGCAGCTTCGAAGGCGGCGACGGCTCGCCCTCCAGCAGCGAGGCGGAAGAAGCCTGAATAAGAAAAGCCCGCGGCGAGGCCGCGGGCTTTTTTAATCGACTGAACCCTCGCCAAGAACTCCTCTCTCCCGAGCGAAGCGCGAGAGGGAGAGGAGCAGGTCAAACCTGGTTGATTTCCCCGCACTCGCAGCGGACGACCACGTCGCGCAGGGCGGCGGGATCAGCGGCGGCGAGGATGACGCGGTCGCAGGCGCCGCAACGATAGCCGGTCTCCTCCCCAGGCGCCGGCTGCTCGGCGCAGATCAGAGTGCGCCGGCCGATGAACAGGCCAGGCACGGTCCGCATTTGGATGAACGACATCGGCTCGCCCTCAAAAAGCTTCACAGTGACGCAGTTCCATACCGCATCGCACAACGCCTGTGCACGCGTTTTGCTGCATCGCGGAACGCAGATATCCCGCCTGAATGTGAAGTGATCACGACGGCGCAGTTGGCGCCGTGCGATGAAGCGCGTTAGCTGGGACAGCGATGGGCGCCGACTGTCATCACGCCGATGGACCCCACCCCGGACTCAAGGGCCCGGCGCTGCGACATGCGCTGGTGGTGGCGGAAAGCCGGTGCGCGCAGAGCCAGGAGCGGCTGACGCCGCCGCGCCGGCGGGTGCTGGAGCTGCTGCTGGGCGCCGACGGCCCGTTGAAGGCCTACGACCTGATCGCCGCCTATGCGGCGGCCGGCGCGCCGGCCAAGCCGCCGACCGTTTATCGTGCGCTGGAGTTCCTGGAACGGCTGGGCTTCGCGCATCGGATCGAGAGCCTGAACGCCTATGCGCCCTGCCGCCTGATGGACAAGGCGCACAGCGCCGCCTTCCTGATCTGCGACTGCTGCGGCGCCGCCGAGGAGTTCGAGCCGGACTTCTCCGCCGAGGTCGCCGCCGCCGAGGCCCTCGGCTATGCGATCCGGGCCGTCACCCTGGAAGCCCGCGGCCTCTGCCCGACCTGCCGCGGGTAGTTCCGAGCCGAATGCGCCGACAGATCTTCCTCGACTGCGACGGCGTGCTGGCCGACTTCGACCGCGGCGCCGAGCAGATCCTCGGCCTGCCGCCGGGCGTGTTCGAGGATCGGCACGGCGCGCGCGAGTTCTGGCGCAGGCTGGCGCGGGCGGACGACTTCTTCGATCGGCTGGAGCCGATGGCTGACGCCTTCGAACTCTACGAGGCGGTGCGCCACAAGGGGCCGATCATCCTGACAGGGCTGCCGCGGGGCGATTGGGCCGAGCCGCAGAAGCGCCGCTGGGCCGAGCGCCACTTTCCCGGCGTGCCGGTGATCACCACGCTGGCGGCGCTGAAGCACGAGCACCGCCACCCCGGCGACGTGCTGGTCGACGACCGCGACAAGCACCGCAGCCTGTGGGAGGCCAACGGCGGCGTCTTCATCCACCACAGGTCCGCCGCCGATTCGATCGCCCAGCTACGGTCGTTGGGCTACCTCGACTGAAATCCTACCAGAAGACAAAACACACCACCTGGAGGATGCGGCCGTCGTCCTCGTCGATAAGCAGGGCGTCGGTCCCGACGCGAACCCACTCGAGTCCCGGCGGCGGCTCCGGCAGGCCATAGTCCCACCAGTCCTCGATCCAGTAGTCCGGCGCGTACCAGTCGCGCGGCAGGAACTCGCCGAACCGCCAGGCGCGGTAGTAGTAGCCGTAACGCGGCCGCCATTCGTAACCACGGTAACGCTGCGGGCTGCGGTAGATCGGCGGGTAGGCGTGCGGCGCCCAGCGCGGGCCTTCATGCCGCCCACGGTCGAAGTCCGGACGGCGGCCGTCGCGCCACTGGTCCGACGGCGGACGATCGCCACGCCAGCGGTCGTCCTGGCGGTGGTCGCGGTCCCAATCCCGGCGATCGAAATCCCGATGGTCCCGATCCCGACGGTCCCAGTCCCGGCGATCCCAGTCCGGACGATCCCGGTCCCGACGATCTCCCTCATGGCGCTCGCCGTCCGGACGGCCGCGGTCGCGGAAGCGCTGGTCGTCCGGCCGGGGGCTAGGCGCGGCTCCGCCTTGCGGGCTCCAGCCCGGACCGCCCCGGTCGTTGCGCCGCCATTCCTGCGGCGGGCCCTGGTGCTGGGCCTGCGGCGGGCCCTGGGGGCCGCGCGCATCGGGCGCGTGCTGCGCCTGCGGCGGCGGCCCGGCCGGGGCCTGGGGGGGCGCCTGGGGCGCCGGCGGCTGGCCCTGATGCTCGCGCATGCCGCGGTAGCTCCAGCCGCCGCCCCCCCGGTCATTGCGGTCATGCTCCTGGTCCTGCGCCAGCGCACCCTGGGCGGCGCCAGCGAGCAGCAGGACCAACGTCAGATATCTCGCCTTCATTCACATGCTCCAGGCCGCCGTCGCGGCCGCGGGACTTGTCCCTTTTCGGCCCGAGAATAAGACGCGGCTCGCTGAACCGCGCTTGAACGGCGCGCGCGGGCGGCCCAAGTCTGCGGCCATCGATCAGGAGGTCAGCGGGCGTGGCGGCGCATCCGAACGACATCCTGGGCTTCTGGCGCGAGGCCGGGCCCAGGCGGTGGTATTCCAGGTCCGACGCCTTCGACGCCGCCGTCCGGCTGAAGTTCGAGCCGGTGCACCACGCCGCGGCGCGCGGCGCGTACGACGCCTGGGCGCAGACCGCGGAAGGGGCTCTGGCGCTCACGATCCTGCTCGACCAGTTCCCGCGCAACCTCTACCGCGGATCGGGGCACGCCTTCGCCACCGACGGCAAGGCGCGCGCGGTCGCCCGGGCGGCGATCGAGGCCGGCTTCCATCGCGAGGTCGCGCCGGAGCTGCGGCAGTTCTTCGTCCTGCCGTTCGAGCATTCCGAGGACCTCGCCGACCAGGACTTCGGCCTGGCGATCGCCACCGAGCTCGACGACGCCGACATGGTCAAATGGGTGAAGATCCACCGCGACGTCATCGCCCGTTTCGGCCGCTTTCCGCATCGCAATCCCTGCCTGGGCCGCGAGACCACCGCCCCGGAGCAGGCCTTTCTCGACGAGGGCGGGTTTGCGGGTTGAGTTTTCTGTTAACGGATTGCAAAGCAGGCTCGTCGCGGGCCACTCCCCTGGCCCAGACTGGCGCTGACGAATCACCGGGGCTGACGAATCAGGGACCTGAGCGATGAACGCGCCCGTCGCCCTCATGCGAGCCGAAACGGCGCCTGCCGACCACCCGGAGCGCCAGTATCTCGCGCTCCTGGCCGACATCCTGGAGACCGGGGTGAAGCGCCAGGACCGCACCGGCGTGGGCACACTGGGCGTCTTCGGCCGGCAGATGCGGTTCGACCTCGCCAAGGGCTTCCCGCTGCTCACCACCAAGAAGCTGCACCGCAAGTCGATCATCCTGGAGCTGCTGTGGTTCCTGCGCGGCGACACCAACGTCCGCTGGCTGCAGGCGCACGGCGTCAGCATCTGGGACGAATGGGCCGACGCCGAGGGCGAGCTGGGGCCGGTCTACGGCAAGCAGTGGCGCTCCTGGACCGCCCCCGACGGGCGGGTGATCGACCAGATCGCGGGCGTGGTGGAGAGCCTGAGGACCAATCCCGCCAGCCGTCGCCACATCGTCAGCGCCTGGAACCCGGCCGATGTGGACGACATGGCGCTGCCGCCCTGCCACTGCCTGTTCCAGTTCTTCGTGGCGGACAACAGGCTCAGCTGCCAGCTCTACCAGCGCTCGGCCGACGTGTTCCTGGGCGTGCCGTTCAACATCGCCAGCTACGCCCTGCTGACGATGATGATGGCCAAGGTCACCGGCCTTGAGCCCGGGGAGTTCGTCCACACCCTGGGCGACGCCCATCTCTATCTGAACCACCTGGACCAGGCGCGGCTGCAGCTCGACCGCGAGCCCCTGCCGCTGCCCGCCATGCGCATCGCCGACAAGCGCGACCTGTTCGCCTTCGACTACGACGACTTCAAGCTGGAGGGCTACCAGGCCCATCCCTCGATCGCCGCGCCGATCGCGGTGTGAGGCGCTAACGCCCCCTCCGTCTCGCTTCGCGAGCCACCTCCCCTGCTTCGCGGCGGAGGATCTGAAGCGCGAAGATGCTCCCCGCCTGCGGGGGAGCTGTCAGCGAAGCTGACTGAGGGGGCGTTCTGGCGCTATGACTCCCCCCATGTCCCACGTCATCCTCTCCGCCGGACCGGTCGCGCGCGCGCGCAACGGGGTCATCGGCAAGGGCGGGGCGCTGCCCTGGCGGCTGAAGAGCGACCTCGCCATCTTCCGCGCGGTGACCATGGGCAAGCCCGTCATCATGGGCCGCAAGACCTGGGAGAGCCTGCCCAGGAAGCCCCTGGTCGGCCGCACCAACATCGTGCTCTCGCGCGACGGCTCCTTCGAGCCGAGGGGCGCGCTGGTCTGCGACGACTTCTCGGAAGCGGTGCAGATCGGCCGCGAGCAGGCGGAGGAGGACGGGCAGGACGAGGTCTGCGTGATCGGCGGCGCCTCGCTGTTCGAGCTCGCCCTGAAGCGCGCCGGACGCATCTACCTGACCGAGGTCGAGGCCGAGGTGGAGGGCGACGTTCGCCTCTCCGCCATCGACGAGGCGCGATGGCGCGAGGTGCGGCGCGAGCATCACCCGGCCTCGGAGCAGGACGAGCACCCCTTCACCTTCCGCGTGCTGGAGCGGGCATAGCCGTCGCCGTAGGCGGCGCGGGCGGCTAAACTGAGGCTGACGGAGGACCTGCGATGGACGACGGCGCTCTCGACCTGAAGCACGCCGCCCGTGAGGCGGCCTACGCCGTGCCGCTGGAGCAGATCAACCCGGCCAATCCGGAGCTGTTCCGCAGCAACACCCTCTGGCCCTATTTCGAGCGGCTGCGGAACGAGGATCCGGTGCACTGGGCGGTGTCGCCCGCGCCGGACATCGGCGGCTACTGGTCGGTGACCCGCTACAACGACATCGTCGCCGTGGACTCCGACCACGAGACCTTCTCCTCCGAGCCCGCCATCGTCCTGCCGGACCCGGCGCCGGACTTCACCCTGCCGATGTTCATCGCCATGGACCCGCCGCGGCACGACGTGCGGCGCAAGACGATCAGCCCGATCGTCTCGGGCCCCAACCTCGCCCAGCTCGCGCCGATCATCCGCGAGCGCGCCGGCAAAATCCTCGACGAGCTGCC
The DNA here is from genome assembly GCA_966434565.1 of uncultured Phenylobacterium sp. GTDB lineage: Bacteria > Pseudomonadota > Alphaproteobacteria > Caulobacterales > Caulobacteraceae > Phenylobacterium. The sequence goes on along the minus strand of CBJNAS010000029.1, from coordinate 5,693 downwards.
GATTGGGGAAGAATTCGACTGGGTCGACAAGGTGTCGATCGAGCTCACCACCATGACGCTGGCCACCCTGCTCGACTTCCCCTGGGAGCACCGCCGCAAGCTGACCCGCTGGTCGGACGTGGCCACCGCGCCGCCGGACAGCCACCTGTTCGAGCCCGGCCGCGGCGTCGAGCAGCGCAAGGAAGAGCTGTTCGAGTGCCTGACCTGGTTCGGCCAGCTGTGGAACGAACGAGTGAACGCCGATCCGCGGCCCGACCTGATCTCCATGCTGGCCCACGGCGAGGCGACGCGGAACATGGACCGGATGGAATATCTGGGGAACCTGCTGCTGCTGATCGTCGGCGGCAACGACACCACCCGCAACACCATCTCCGGTTCGGTGCTGGCGCTCGGCCAGAACCCGGACCAGGAGCGGCGCCTCAGGTTCATGCCGGAGCTGATCCCGGCCATGATCGCCGAGACCATCCGCTGGCAGACCCCGCTCGCCTACATGCGCCGCACCGCCAGGCGCGACGTGGAGCTCGCCGGCAAGACCATCCGGGCGGGCGAGAAGGTGGTCATGTGGTACGTCTCCGGCAACCGCGACGAGACGGTGATCGAGCGGCCGAACGACTACTGGATCGAGCGGCCGCGCGTGCGCCAGCACCTCTCGTTCGGCTTCGGCATCCATCGCTGCGTCGGCAAGCGGCTGGCCGAGCTGCAGCTGCAGATCATCTGGGAGGAGATCCTCGCGCGCTTCCCGGCGATCGAGATCGCCGGCCCGCCGACCCACGTCTATTCGTCGTTCGTGCGCGGCTATGAGCGCCTGCCGGTGGTGATCCCGCGGCGAGCGTGAGGCGCGTGATGTCATCCCCGGAAGCCGCGCAACGGCTGTCCGGGATCCATGAGCACAGCGTTTTCAGAGACTGTAAGAGCGTTGCCAATTCGGTGTTCATGGGTCCCGGTCTTCGCTGCGCGAAACCTGGATCACAGCGAAGGTCGGCGATCAGCTGCGCTCGTTCCAGCCGTAGGCCACCCAATGGTGGCCGCCCAAGTGGCGGGCTTCGAGGATGTCGCTGCGGCGCGCGCGGGCGGTGCGGCGGGCCCTGAGCGCCAGGCCCGCGAAGGCGAGCAGGGTGCTGGCCATAACCGCGATCACCGCCATGGTCGCCGCGAAGAAGACCGCCATCGCCGCGCCGACGAGAACCGCCGCGCCGGTCGCAAGCGTGCCCCCGATCGCAGCGAGGCTGCGAAGCGCGGATCCCTGCCGAACGGCGAACTCTTGCACCATGGCGTCCTCAGACGAGCCCTGAGCACGGGCTGTAACGGCCTATCTTGGCCTCCGGCTCCCTGGCGTCAACATCAGAGGAAGGCAAATGACACCTTCGTGCACTCATGCCGCGCCGGCCAGCGCCAGCGCGCGGCGCTCGCGCATCACCTCATCGAAGGCCGCATTGATCGCCGCGGCCTTGGCCTCGGCCACCTCGATGAATTCCGTGGGCAGGCCGCGGGCGCGGGCGCGATCCGGGTGCGCCTCGGAGAGCTGCGCCTTCCAGGCGGCGCGCACCTCCGCGTCCCCGGCGTCGTGGGCCACGCCCAGCACGGCGTAGGGATCGTCCCCTTCATGCCCCAGGTGGGTGGCCTTCAGGCGCCGGAAGGTGAGCGGGCTCTGGCCGAACAGCTCGGAGACCCGCTGCAGGTAGGCGAGCTCGTCCGCGGTCACCACGCCGTCCGAGGTGGCCACGAAGAACAGGCCGTCGAGCACATCTTCCAGCAGCTGGGGGCAGTGGCGATAGCGCTTGGCCAGCCGGCGCGCATAGCTCTCGAAACCGCGGGTCGTCTGCCGCGCCAGGTGGTAGAGGCGGCGCACATTGCCCTGGCTGGCGGGTTCCGGCTGGAAGACCTCAGCGAAGGCGTCGTACTCGCTGGCGTGGGCGTCGCCGTCGGCCTTGGCGAGCTTGGCGCCCAGGGCCGTCACCGCCGTGGTGAAGGCCGGATCCTCTCCCGGCAGGCCGGGCGGGCAGATCGGACAATCCGCCTCGTCCAGATTGCGGACCGCCAGGCCCGCGATTTTGCGCCAGAAGCTCATCGGAGTAGGGGAAGCCCTAGGACACAACCCACCGCAACACAAATACGCTCTTAGCCTAAGCTCTTGGACGGGAGACATTAAGTTTTGGACAGAGCTTGGAGCTTCGCCATCGACCGCGGCGGCACCTTCACCGACGTGATCGGGCGCGCGTCCGACGGGTCCGAAGTCTCGCTCAAGCTGTTGTCCGCCTCCCCCGCCTATACGGACGCCGCGGTAGAAGGGATGCGCCGGATCCTGGGCGTCGCGCCGGGCGCCCCCTTCCCCGCCGAGCGGGTCGAGGCGATCCGCATGGGCACCACGGTGGCGACCAACGCCCTGCTGGAGCGGGCCGGCGCGAAGACCCTGTTCGTGACCACCCGCGGCTTCGCCGACAGCCTGCTGATCGGCGACCAGGCGCGGCCGGAGCTCTTCGCGCTCACCGTCAACCGCCCGGCGCCGCTGTACGCGGGCGTGGTCGAGGCCGACGAGCGGATTGGCGCGGACGGCGCGGTGGTCACCCCGCTCGACGCCGCCGCCCTGCGCGCGCGGCTGGCCGAGGCGGTGGCGGAAGGGTACGAGTCCTGCGCGATCGCCCTCCTGCACGCCGACCTGCACCCGGCGCACGAGCGGCTGGCCGGCGCCCTGGCCCGGGCGGCCGGGTTCGCCTTCGTCGCCCTGGGCTACCAGGTCTCGCCCCTGCCGCGCTTCCTGCCGCGGGCGGAGACCACGGTGGCCGACGCCTATCTGACGCCGGTGCTGCAGGCCTATGTGCGCCGGGTGGCCGAGGCGGTCGCCGGCGCCCCGCTGTGGTTCATGACCTCGGCCGGCGGCCTGGTCCGGGCCGAGGCCTTCCGCGGCCGCGACGCCGTTGTCTCCGGCCCGGCCGGCGGGGTGGTGGGCGCGGCCGAGACCGCCCGCCGCGCCGGCGCCGCCCAGGCCCTGGGCTTCGACATGGGCGGCACCTCCACCGACGTCTGCCGCTTCGCCGGCCGGCTGGAGCGCCGCGACCTGGCGAAGGTGGCCGGCGTGCGGCTGCGCAGCCCGATGCTGGACGTGGAGACCGTGGCCGCCGGCGGCGGGTCGGTCCTCGCCTTCGACGGCCTGCGCGCGCGGGCCGGACCCGCCAGCACCGGCGCCGCCCCGGGCCCGGCCTGCCACGGCCGCGGAGGGCCGGCGACCGTCACCGAAGCCAACCTGGTGCTGGGACGGCTGGACCCGCGCGCCTTCCCGCCAGTGTTCGGCCCGGCCGGCGACCGGCCGCTGGATCCGGCCGCGGCCCGCGCGCGGCTCGCGGCCTTGGCCGAGGCCATGGGCGCGGAGTCGGTCGAGGCGGCCGCCGAAGGCTTCCTGGCGGTCGCCGTCGAGCAGATGGCCCAGGCCGTGCGGCGCATCTCCACCGAGCGCGGCTTCGACCCGCGCGAGCACGCGCTCACCGCCTTCGGCGGCGCGGCCGGCCAGGTCGCCTGCGCGGTGGCCGAGGCGCTGGGGACCGGCGAGATCCTCTGCCCGCGGCGCGCCAGCGTGCTCTCCGCCTGGGGCATCGGCGAGGCCCGGGTGAGCGCGCTCAGGCAGGCCGGTCTGGAGGCGGCGCTGGACGCGGACGGGCTGGCGCAGGCCGCCGCGCGGCTCGCGGAGGTCGAGGCGGCCGCGGTCGCGGCGCTGGCCGAGCAGGGCGCGCACAGCGGCGAGGTCCGCCGGACCCTGCGCCTGCGCTACGACGGCGCGGACGCGGAACTGCCGGTCGCCCCCGGCGCGGCGGCGGCGGTACGGGCGGAGTTCGAGGCGGCGCACCAGCGGCTGTTCGGGTTCGTCGAGCCGGAGCGCACGGTGGTGATCGTGGCGGTCGAGGCGGAGGCCCGGTCCCTCCCTCCCCTTCATGGGGAGGGACAGCTCGCCGCAGGCGAGCAGGGTGGGGAGGTCGGGATCGATCTCCGACCCCGGGGTATGGCCCACACTTCCCCACCCCTGGGCGCTTCGCGGCCGTCCTCTCCCCATGAAGGGGAGGGAAGGACGAGGCTCTTCGCCGTCGGCGCCTGGCACGACGCGCCCGCAGTGCTCGCCGACGAGCTCACCACCCTCGATGGCCCGGCGCTGATCCTGCGCCCCGACACCCAGATCGCCGTCCTGCCGGGCTGGCGCGCGACGGCGGAGGCGGACGGGCTGATCCGCCTGAGCCGCGTCGCCCCGCGCGCGGCCCCGACGGCCGCCGACCTCTCGCGTCCGGACCCGGTCACCCTGGAGCTGTTCAACCGCCGCTTCATGGGCATCGCCGAAGCGATGGGGGCGGCGCTGGAGCGGACGGCGCATTCGGTGAACATCAAGGAGCGGCTCGACTTTTCCTGCGCCCTGTTCGACGCCGAGGGGGGCCTGGTGGCGAACGCCCCGCACATGCCGGTGCACCTGGGCTCGATGGGCGCCAGCGTGCGGGCGGTTCGCGACCGCCATCCGAGACTGCGCCCGGGCGAGGCCTTCGCGTTGAACAATCCCTATGCCGGGGGCACCCACCTGCCGGACATCACTGTGGTCATGCCGGTGTTCCTGGATCACGCGGCCGGGCCCACCTTCTACGTCGCCGCGCGCGGGCATCATGCGGACGTGGGCGGGATGCAGCCCGGCTCGATGCCGCCCTTCTCGCGAAGCATCGAAGACGAGGGCGTGCTGCTCGACGCCCTGCCGATCATGCAGGGCGGCCGCTTCCTCGAGGCGGAGACCCGCGCCGCGCTCGCCGCGGGGCCGTGGCCGTCGCGCGCGCCAGCGCGCAACATCGCCGACCTCAAGGCCCAGATCGCCGCCTGCCAGACCGGGGCCGCCGCCGTGACGGAGATGATCGCGGCTTTCGGCGGTGAGACCGTCAGCCGCTACATGGGTTTCGTGCAGCAAAACGCCGCGCAGGCGGTGCGCCGCGCCGTGGGCCGGCTCTCCGACGGCGAGGCGCGCGTGCCGCTCGACGTCGGCGGCGAGATCGTCGTGCGCACCCGGGTCGACGCCGCCGCCGGCGAAGCGGTGCTCGACTTCACCGCCAGCGCCGACCAGCTCGCCAGCAACTTCAACGCCCCCTCGGCGATCGTCGACGCCGCGGCCCTCTATGTCTTCCGCACCCTGGTGGACGACGACATCCCGCTGAACGCCGGCTGTCTCAAGCCGCTGCGGATCCTGACGCGCGACGGCTCGCTGCTGAGCCCGCGGCCGCCGGCCGCGGTGGTGGCGGGCAATGTCGAGACCAGCCAGCACGTCGTTGACGGCCTCTATGCGGCGCTAGGCGTGATGGCCAACGCCCAGGGCACGATGAACAACTTCACCTTCGGCGACGCGACGCGGCAGTATTACGAGACCCTCTGCGGCGGCGCCGGTGCGACGGCCGGCGCGGACGGCGCGAGCGCCGTTCATACGCACATGACCAATTCGCGCCTGACCGATCCGGAGATCCTCGAGCGGCGTTTCCCGGTGCGCCTCGAGGCCTTCGCGGTGCGCCGCGGCTCCGGCGGGGCCGGCGCGCGGCGGGGCGGGGACGGGGCGCTGCGGCGGATCCGCTTCCTGGCGCCCATGCAGGCCGCCCTGCTCGCCTCGCGTCGCACCCATGCGCCGCACGGGCTGGCAGGCGGCGGCCCGGGCCAGGCCGGACGCCAGCGTTTGCTCGCCGCGGACA
>CBJNAS010000028.1:0-17946 GCA_966434565.1 uncultured Phenylobacterium sp. | reverse complement strand
GTTCACGAAGTTGGTGTAGAGGCCGAGGTTGGCGTTGAGCGCGACCGGCTCGGCCATCACCTCGGCGATACGGTAGATGGTGGGCGCGGTGGGCAGCAGCAGGACGTCGGCCTGCGCCCACATCTGCTCGGCGAACCGCGCATAGCTCTGCATCTGGTACATGGCCTTGAAGGTGTCGACGGCGCTGTAGGCCGCCCCGCCCTGCAGGATCGCCCGCACGGTCGGGTTGATGGCGGCGGGGTCGCCCCGCAGCAGGCCTTCCACGGCTGCGGTGCGCTCGGCCACCCAGGGCCCGGCGTAGAGCAGCTGGGCGGCGGCCAGGAAGGGCGCGATGTCCACCTCGACGGCCGTCCCGCCCATCTTCTCCAGCCGCTGGACGGCGGCGGCGAACAGCCCCGCGGCCTCGCCGTCGCCCAGGAAGATCCGCTGCTCGGGCTTAGGCAGGCCGAAGCGGAACGCCTGTGGAATGGCGGCGGTCGCCTCTGGGCTGCGGCGCGAATAGACGTCCGTCGGATCGAAGCCCGCGGCGACCTGGTCCACCAGGGCCGCGCCCTCGACGTCGGCGGCGAAGACCGTGATGCAGTCCAGCGAGCGGCAGGCGGGCAGCAGACCGTTCGCGCTCCAGCGCCCCTTGGTCGGCTTCAGGCCCACCAGGTTGTTGAAGGCCGCAGGCACCCGGCCGGAGCCGGCCGTGTCGGTGCCGAGCGCGAAGGCCACCAGGCCCGCGCCCACCGCCACCGCCGAGCCGGAGCTGGAGCCGCCGCTGACGTACTCCCGGTTGAAGACGCAGCCCGGCGCGCCGTAGGGGCTGCGCGCGCCCACCAGCCCGGTGGCGAACTGGTCGAGGTTGGTCTTGCCCATCATGATCGCGCCCGCCGCCTCCAAGCGGGCGACCACCGTGGCCGAGGCCTCCGGGCGATAGGCGAAGGCGGGGCACGCCGCCGTGGTCGGGACCCCGGCGACGTCGATGTTGTCCTTCACCGCGAAGGGCACGCCGGCCAGCGGAAGGACTTCGCCGGCGGCGATCCGCGCATCGACCTCGCGGGCGCGGGCCAGCACCGCCTCGGGCGGCGGCCGCTCGATCCAGGCGCAGGCCTGAACGGCGTCGTAGGCGGCGATGCGGTCGAGCGCCTCGCGGGCCGCCGCCTCGGCGCTCGTGCGCCCGGATCGGACCGCTGCGGCGATCTCGGCGACCTTCAGGACAGTCATGGCGCGGGCTCCGGCTCGATGGCGATCATGGCGGCGCCGGCGGCGATCGCCTGGCGCTCGGCGGCGTAGACGGCGCGGACCACGCCGGCCTCCGGGCTGGCGACGTCGCACTCGGTCTTCATCGCCTCGATGACGGCGATGACCGCCCCCTTCTCGACGCGGTCGCCGGGCTTGACCAGCATCTTCCAGACGCTGCCCCCCAGCGGCGCCTCCACCAGCTCGGCCCCGGCGGGAACCTCGATGGCCCGAGGCGCCTGGCCGGCGTCGGCGTCCTGGCCGAGCGCCGCGGCGCGATCGAACTCGCCCCTCGCCTGCCAGTCGGCGCGCTCAGCGTCAAAGGCCGCCTGCCGCCGGGCCTGGAACTCGGCGATGCTGTGCGAATTTTCGGCGAGAAACCGGCGGTAATCAGCCAGCCGGAAGACTTCGTGCTCGATGGCGATCTCCCGCCGGCCGAGCGGGAAATCGCGCCGCCACTCCACGAGTTCCTCGGCGGACACGGGGAAGAACCGCACCTGGTCGAAGAAGCGCAGCAGCCAGGGCTTGCCGTCGGTGAAGGCGGCGGTCTGGCGCCAGGTGTTCCAGACCTGGATGGTGCGCCCGAACAGCTGATAGCCGCCTGGCCCCTCCATGCCGTAGATGCACATGTAGGCGCCGCCTATGCCCACCACGTTCGGCGGGGTCCAGGTGCGCGCGGGGTTGTACTTGGTGGTGACGAGGCGGTGGCGCGGATCGACCGGGGTCGCCACCGGCGCGCCCAGGTAGACGTCGCCCAGCCCCATCACCAGGTAGCGGGCGTCGAAGACGATGCGGCGGACGTCGTCCTCGGACGCGAGCCCGTTCACCCGGCGGATGAACTCGATGTTGTCCGGACACCAGGGCGCGTCGTCGCGCACCGAGGCCATGTACTTGCCGATGGTCTCGTAGATCGCCGGGTCCTTCCACGAGAGCGGCAGATGCACGATGCGCGAGGGGATCTCGAAGCCGTCGAGCCCGCCCAGCCGGTCCTCGGCCTCGGCCAGCGCCTGCAGCAGGCGCGCCTGGGGCAGGACCCGGCTGTCGTAGTGCACCTGGATCGAACGGATCCCCGGCGTCAGGTCGATCACCCCGGGCAGCGCCATGGACCGCAGCTCGAGCATCAGGGCGTGGACGCGCAGGCGAAGCTCGAGGTCGAGCACGATCGGGCCATACTCGACCAGCAGGTTGCGGTCCCCCTGGCGGCGGTAGACCACCTCCGGGCGGCCGACGGCGGCGGGGATGCGGCCGAGGATGGGGGAGTAGAACGCCCCCTCAGTCGGCTTCGCCGACAGCTCCCCCGCAAGCAGGGGAGCATCCAGGAGGCCAGATCCTCCACCGCGAAGCGGGGGAGGTGGATCGGCGCGAAGCGCCGAGACGGAGGGGGCGTTCAAGCTCCTCACCAGCTCATCCTGCGCCCGCTCCGCCGCCACCGCCGCGCCGTCGTCCACCGGCTCGAACCGCACCGTGTCGCCAGGCGCGAGCTGGCCCACCTTCCAGAGGTCGGCCTGGATCACCACGAAGGGGCAGACGAAGCCGCCGAGCGACGGCCCGTCGGGCCCCAGGATGATCGGCATGTCGCCGGTGAAGTCGACGGCGCCGATGGCGTAGGCGTTGTCGTGGATGTTGGAGGGGTGCAGCCCGGCCTCGCCGCCATCGCGGCGGGCCCACTCGGGCTTGGGCCCCACCAGGCGCACGCCGGTGCGGTTGGAGTTGTAGTGCACGCCCCACTCGGTGGCGCAAAAGGTCTCGATGTCGGCCGGGGTGAAGAAGTCCGGCGCGCCATGCGGGCCATAGAGCACGCGGATCGCCCAGCCCTTGCCGAGCTGCGGGCGTAGCTCCGACGGCAGGGTCGCCCCCAGCGCTTCGTGGATGGCCGCCTCGCGGGCCGGCCCCAGACGCAGCACGTCGCCGGCCGCGAGCGCGCGGCCCGCATGGCCGCCGAAGCCGCCGAGGGTGAATCCGGAGCGGCTGCCGAGGTACTCGGGAACCTCCAGGCCCCCGGCCACCAGCAGATAGGCGCGCAGGCCGCCGCCGCGGACGCGCCCGAGCTTCAGCGTCTGGCCTGCCGCGATCTCGAACGGCGCGTAAGGCGCGACCGGCCTCCCGTCCAGGCTTGCCTCCAGCTCGGCGCCCGTGAGGCAGGCGGCTGTGGCGGCGTTGAACACCAGGGTGGGGCCGAGGCCGGTGACCTCCAGCCCGGCCGCCCCCTCCGGATTGCCCAGCAATCGATTGCCGAGCCGCAGCGACAAGGCGTCCATCGGTCCCGATGGCGGCACGCCCACGTCCCAGTAGCCGAGCCGGCCGGGGTAGTCCTGCACCGTGGTCGAGGCCCCGCCGCTCAGGACGCGCATGGTGCGGCCGCGATAGGGCAGCTCGGCGAGCACCCGGGTCGAGACCTGGCCGGTGACGAACGGCGTGCTCCTGGCCACCTCGCCCAGCCAGCCCAGGTTGGTCTCCAGGCCCGAGAGCCGGGTCTCGTCCAGCGCCCGCTGCAGGGCGGCGACCGCCCGGTCGCGGTCGGGAGCCGTGACGATGAGCTTGGCGAGCAGGGGATCATACCAGGCGCTGACCTCGCTGCCCGCGGCCACCCAGCCGTCGACGCGCGCGTCCGCCGGGAAGGCGACCTCAGTCAGCACGCCGGAGCTCGGCCGATAGTCCTGGCCGGGATCCTCGGCGTAGAGCCTGGCCTGGATCGAGGCGCCGCGGGGCTGTGGGACCGGGGCGTCAAGGAAGCCGTAGTCGCCGGCCGCGCCGCGCACCATCCACTCCACCAGATCGACGCCGGTGACCTGCTCTGTGACGCCGTGCTCGACCTGCAGGCGGGTATTGACCTCCAGGAAGAAGAAGTCGTCGCGCTCAGCGTCGTAGAGGAACTCCACCGTCCCGGCGGAGCGGTAGTTGACCGCCGCCGCCAAGTCGACGGCGGCCTGCATCAAGGCGTCGCGGGTGACCGGCGGCAGGTGCGGCGCCGGCGTCTCCTCGACCACCTTCTGGTTGCGCCGCTGCAGGGAGCAGTCGCGCTCGCCGAGCGCCACCACCCGCCCCTGCCCGTCGCCGAACACCTGCACCTCGATGTGCCGGGCCCGGCGGACGTAGCGCTCCAGGAAGACGCCGGCGTCGGCGAAGTTGGCGCCGGCCAGCCTGACCACCGCGGCGAAGGCCTCGGCGAGACCCGCCTCGTCCTCGCAGACCCGCATGCCGATGCCGCCGCCGCCGGCGGTGGCCTTCAGGATCACGGGATAGCCGATCGCCTCGGCGGCGACACGGGCGGCCGTTGCATCGGTCAGGAGATCGGTGCCCGGCGCCAGCGGCACGCCTTGGGCCTGGGCCAGGTCGCGGGCGGTATGCTTCAGGCCGAAGGCGCGGATATTCTGCGGCGTGGGCCCGATGAAGGCGATCCCGGCCGCCTCGCAGGCTTCGGCGAAGGCGGTGTTCTCCGAGAGGAAGCCGTAGCCCGGATGAATCGCCTGCGCTCCGGTCGCGCTGGCGGCGGCCAGCACCGCCTCGACGTTCAGATAGCTTTCCGCGGCGGGCGCCGGCCCGAGCCGCACCGCCTCGTCGGCCTGGCTGACGTGCAGCGAGCCGGCGTCGGCGTCGGAGAAGACCGCGACGGAACCCACCCCCATTCGCTTCAGGGTGCGGATGATCCGGCAGGCGACGGCGCCGCGGTTGGCGATCAGGACCTTCGAGAACACTTGTCGCCCCTGCCTTAGCCGGCGATGACCATGCGCACCGGCGTCGGGTTGAAGCCGTTGCAGGGGTTGTTGATCTGCGGACAGTTCGACACCACAGCGACCAGATCCATCTCGGCCAGGATGTCGACGTAGAGGCCGGGCGCCGAGATGCCGTCGACGATGCCCAGCGCCCCGTCCGCCTCCACCGGCACGTTCATGAACCAGTTGATGTTGGAGACCATGTCGCGCTTGCCGCGGCCAAAGCGGGCGTTGCCCTGCAGAAAGTTCTCCACGCAGGCGTGCTGGCTCTTGGTGTGGAAGCCGTAGCGCAGGGTGTTGCTCTCGCAGGAGCAGGCCCCGCCGATGGTGTCGTGGTAGTCGACCGAGGTGCCGGTCACGACCGCCATCGCCCGCGCTTCGTTGGACATCAGCACCGAGCCGGTGCGCAGGAAGATGGAGCCCTGGGCGGCGATGGTGTCCTGGGCCGAGTAGCGCTCCGCATCGTCGTCCAACGCGTACATCAGGAAATCGACCGCCTGGTTGCCCTCCAGGTCTACGATGCGCAGCGTCTGGCCCTTGCGGACGACGGCGGTCCAGGGCGCGCGCGCGGGCGCCACTTCGTCGAGGACGATCGAGCCCGTGAGGTCGGGCGGGGTCGGCAGGCTCACCGGCTGAGGTCCTCTTCCACGTTCTGGAAGGCCCGCAGGCCTTCGGGCGTCGCGTTGCGGATCGGATCGTCCTCGGCGGTGGCCGGGCCGCGCCAGGCCAGGACGCGAGCGGGCGTGACCACATAGGCCGGCCGCGGATCGAGCACGTGCGGGCAGTTGGCCAGCACGACGATCACGTCCATCTCGGCGCGCAGCGTCACCTGCCGTCCCGGCGGCCAGGGCCCGAGCTCCAGGCGGGTGGCGCCGTCCGGCGCGATCCGCACGCCCTTGAACCAGTTGACGCAGGGGTGGATGTCCTTGCGCGAGAGGCCGAACTTGGCCGTCGCCAGCAGGAACCGGTCGCGGGCGTTCGGGTGCGGCCCCCAGTTGTCCCCCTCCCCGTACCGGCGCGCATTCGAAGCCGCGTTGGAAGCGCCGCAGAAGGCGTCGTGCGTCCCGGCGGTGTCCTCCAGGATGCTCAGCAGCACCTTGCCCATGTCCGACAGCAGGAGCTTGCCGGCGCCCAGATAGGCGTTCCACTGGACCTTCACCGTGTCCGCCACGTTCAGCCGCTCGACCGGCCGCTCGGCGTTGAAGACCAACATCGAGAGACAGGCGTCGCCCTGGGCGTCCACCAGCCGCAGCCGCGCGCCGCGGTTCAGCCGCTTGGCCGCATACCCTCCGGGCGCGATGGTCTCGGCCCAGAGCATCGCCTCGGCCGTCACGCCGCCAGGCCGATCCTCGGCGGCGCGGGCGGGAACGGTGGGCATGGACTCCACGCGTGTTCCGGCCATGGCGCGGGCGTGGGCCTGCGCGCCGGCGGGATCGGCGGTGCTGAATTCGGTCATCGGAACGGGCCTGCCTGTCTGGTGTCGGCGGCCTCCTCCGCGGCGTGGGCGTGCAACGGCGGCAGGAGGGCGGTGGTGGTGACGAGCTTGATCTGCTGGACCCCCCTGATCTTCCGCAGGCGGTCGCACAGCGCCTGCAGGCGCTCCGAGGGGCCTTGCACCAGCAGCACCTCCAGCGACTGGTCGTCCTCGAGAAAGACGTGCTGCGAGGAGATCACTTCCTTCAGGAAATCGCTCTGGGCGTCGGCCAGCGCCTGGCGCACGCGGCCGCGCTCGGCGCGGTAGATCAGGGTGATGGTGCCCGCCAGCACCGCGCCGGGCACGCTCTCGCTGTGCTCGGCAAGCTCGTGCCGGATCAGCTCGGCGATCATCTGCGAACGGCTCGGCAGACCCCGGTCGGCGACCATGGCGTCGAGCTGGGCGAGCAGCTCCGCCGGAAGGCTGACGCTGAGGCGCGCCAGCTGAGAGATGGAGTCGGACATGGGCGCGACCCTGACCCGGTATTACGTTTCTGGCAATTCGTAATACTCGACGACCGCCCGTCCACGCCGCTCTGGCCGTTCATTGGGCGCGCACCCCATGGGGCGCCCAATCACCGGGCGCCTGCGGCTGTCGGCCGCAGCCGCTGGCGCCCTCGGATCCCGCCAGCCCAGGCTCTCGGCGGCGCAAGCGCCACCGCAAATGCGCCGTATTGCTACGGCAGTGCTAGCCGCCCGGTTTAGTTGCACTGCGCCTATCAATTCACGCCGGCATCGGTAGAAGCGTTGCAATCTTCGGGCGATATGCGAAACGGCTGGGCCGCTGATCTCGGCCGGGCCACACAGCGCAAGTGCAGGTTGCAGAGTTCCACACCCCCCCTCTCGCCAAGACCATTGATGAAGCCGCACCATCACCCGAGCGCCCAGGCCCTGGCGAACCTGTTGATCGGCGATTGTTCGCCCGGCGCGGCGCTGTTGATCGCACGGCACGTGGAGAACTGCAGCCGATGCACGCTTCGCGTGCAAGGCATGGGGGCGATCGCCGCATCGCCGGCGGATTTCCGTTGCGATGCGCCGGAAGCGCTGCGGCCCGGCGTGGAGATCGCCCGGGTCCAGGGAGTCAGCGGCCTCGGGGAGGCCGTGTTCCTGCTGTGCGCCGAGCCCAGCGAGACCCTGGACCTTGAGGAGCCCTTGCCGGTGGCCGAGATCCTGGTGCTCAAAGGTGGTTTCACGGCGGATGGCGCGGCCTACAAGGCCGGAGATTTCCTTTCGCTGGAGGACCGCAAGCTAGGCTCCATGATGAGCGACGCTGGCGCTGGCTGTCGTTGCCTGATCACCTGCAGCGACGCCTCCGGCGTGGCCGCGGCCTGAGGCCTGCCCTCAGCCCTGAGAGAGTTCTTCCAGACGCTGACGATCGAACTGGGTGACGCGTCCGAAGCGAAAGGTCGCCAGGCCGGCGAGGCGCAGGGCCTTGAGGCTGCGGTTCACGTGCACGACGCTCAGCCCCAGGGCGTCGGCCAGGTGCTCCTGGGTTACCGGCAGGTAGAATCCGCGCTCGTCCACCATGCCGATCTTGTCCAGGCGGTCGTGCAGCTCCAGCAGGAGGTCCGCCAGGCGCTGCAGGGCGGACCTGCGTCCCAGGCGGATGATGTCCTCGTAACGGCGCTCCTGGGCCAGCGTCAGCGCCTGGTTCATGGCCCGCCAGATCTCGGCCCGGTCCGCGTCCTTGGCGCGGGCGAGCGTCTGGGCGACGTCGATGCACTCGACGCTGGTCAGCGCCACCACCGCGCACGGATTGGGCGTATTCACCGGGCGCGAGAGCACCGGATCGCCGGGTATGGAGAAGGAGAAGATCTGCCGGCGGCCGTCCGGCAGGACGCGCATCTCGCAGGTCCAGCCGCTGACGATCCACTTCAGCCGTGGCGCCGGCGCGATCGAGCTCACCACCGCGGCGGCCGGATAGCGCTCGATGGGGCCGATCAGTTCGCAGAGCGCCTCCGCCGCCGTCGGCGACAGACCGCACGCCCGGACCAGACCCAGGACCGCCGGTTGCGCCGTTGTTCGGCCCTGTTGCGGCATCTCTTTCTTCCGACTGCGGCGCTTCGCACGGAGAGCGCCGGCCCAGCACGTCAAGAAAAGAGCAGGCCCGGCCGGAAAGCTTCACTATCATTAGGCGCCTGACGCGCCTGAATGGCCCCAATCGACAGAAATTTTTTGGCATAGACGCCGAAAAGGCGGCGGACGGGCGCCCCACTGGACCCCGTCCGCCGCTCTTGCGACCCCACCGTCGTGACGCGGGGCGTTCTTACTCCATCAGTGAGCCGACGCGCGGGGACGGGCGCTCGAAGGCGGCGTGCTGGACCTCCGACTGATAGCAGGCGAAGCTCGCCAGCTTGTGGCGCTGGTGCAGCGTCACCGTGCCGCGCCCGATGGTCACCATGCCTTCGCGGCGCAGCTGCTGCAGGGTGCGGTTGATGTGCACCACGCTGAGGCCCAGCGCATCGGCGAACACCTCCTGGGTGAGCGGGATGCGGAAGGTGTTGTCCTTGACCAGGCCGACGGCGTCGAGCCGGTCATAGAGCTCCAGCAGCAGGTTCAGCACCCGCTCCTTCGCCGTCAGCCGGCCGATGCGGACGATCTGGTCGAACAGGCGCTCCTCCCGCTGACGGATGGCGGCGGTCAGCGAATTGGAGATCCGCTCGCCCTGCTCGCCGATGGTGAGCGCACTCGCATCGGCGATCTCGACATTGGTCAGGGCCACCAGCCCGCGGCAGCCCACATGGGTCGAGCCGGTGACGGCGGCGACGTCGCCGGGCAGCAGGAAGGAAAAGATCTGGCGTCGACCGTCCGACAGGATGCGCGTCTCGGCGATCCAGCCGGAGACGATGACGATCTGTCGTTTGCGGCTGTCGGCGGATACGTTGGCGCCGGCGCCGATCCTCTCGACCGTACGCCAGAAGGTTCGGACCCGCCCGACGTCCATCTGGCGAAAATCATTGAGGCCGGCGAAAGCAGACTGGCGGTCGCGCGAATTGATCGCGACCTCGCCTGACGTGGACATGGCTTGCCCCTCCACCCCAAGTTGGAAGGCTCTCGCAACCTTAAGTAACTTCACCTACGGTTGTGGGGCCGACGTTTGATTAACCAAGCTCCCTATGAAGCCAAGCTTCTCACAGGCACTTACGTCACTGAACTCACCAAGCTGTGATCAAATTGTCCTTGGATAGTGAATCACCATTTTGTCGTGCGACCTCCGCAACCATTGAGTTCATGACCCAGAAAATCCCTCAAATGTTAGAAACTTTGTTCGTGGGACGTCGCGAACACTGAGCTGATCGCACCTCCCAGCTGCCCGGCCTGGGTAACCAGCGGGAGGACAGCCAGGCGCGGCGGGACCCATCCGCCCTGGCCTCGCCCGCCGGTCGCCCCGCTTCCGTGAACGACGGGGGCGGCGCCATCATCCAGCAAGTCGCGCCCAGCCAGCTGATCAACGTCGTGGCCTGCGCCGGCAGCGACCCACGCCGCCAGCTGGATACTGACGTGAGGCTCGTGCTGCCGGGCGTCGCCGCCCGGCAGGCGGGCATGGCGCAGGACCTGACCGGCTTGCGCCCTGCCCAGGAGATCAATGGCTTGACGAGCCCGGACGGCCTGCCGGAGGGGGAGCCCGGCGGCGCCGATCTCTGCGATCCGTCGCCTTCAGTCAGAAGCGAACCGGGCCCCAAAACAGGACTTCCAGGTCCGGCGCGTCGCGAGTCGCGCCGATGTAATAGATGTTGGTAAGGCGTGACGCGATCACTGAACCGGAACGACCAGCCGATATTGAAGCGCCCGACCTGCAGGCTTTCGGAATGCTGGATGGTGTCATCCAGCTCCAACTTGGTCGCAAATATGTAAGCGTGTTTATAACCTAAGGAAAATGAAAACCGAGGGTTGAGGACGAAGACGCCGACGTGAACGTCGCCGGCGTTGGACCCTGGGCGGAGCGCGATGGCCACCTGGTCGGCGCCCCAGCCAGGCGTAGCGGCCCGGCCGGTCGCGATGAGCACCGCTGACGCCACCGCATGGAGCTGTATTCGCCCCACGCCGGATCCGTCTTTATTGATATCGCGGGGCATCAGATGACGGGGTGCGGCAGGGGCGCGAGTTTTCAAAAGACGCGGAAGGTAGTCGGTAGCCGATCGACAGACGTCAAAAGATCTTCGCGGCAGATCGAGCTCTGCGGAGAAACGACGACCAACTTGGCTTTTGACAGAGTTCGGCTCGCCTCCGCGGTGGGAGGCTGAGGCTGATCGACGACCGGCACCAGGCGCTCGCCCGAAGGCCGGCTGGCGAGATGGGGGCTGCGTACTGGGCCGCCTCGCTCTGCGGGGCGCGCCCTTCCCGCGCCGGTCCGTCATCCTCAGCCGCTTCGGCTCCGTGCGTCCCAGGAGGGCGACACACGTGAGAAACAACGGCTATTTCATTGACACGAAAAGCGTTAGTTCGCCATCGCAGACGCGGCGCAACAGTCGCGGCGGCAAGGTCGTCGCGGTGACCGGCGGCGGCGGCTTCATCGGCTCCCACCTCCGCGAGGCGCTGGTCGCGGGCGGCTGCGAGGTGGTCTGCATCGACAACTTCCAGACTGGCGCGCCGGCCAATGTCGCGCATCTGATCAAGACGGGCAGGCTGTCGCTGGTGCGGCACGACGTCCGTACGCCCCTGCCGAAAAACCTTCCGCAATTCGACGAAATATTCAACTTCGCCTGCCCCGCCTCGCCCGTTCATTATCAGAATGACCGTGTCGGCACGGCCCTCACCTGCGCCCTGGGCGCACTGAACGTGCTGGAGCGCGCCGAGCGCGACGGGGCGCGGGTGCTGCAGGCCTCCACCTCCGAGGTCTACGGCGACCCCGAGGTCCACCCGCAACCGGAAGCCTACTGCGGCCACGTCAACCCGGTTGGCCCGCGCGCCTGCTACGACGAGGGCAAGCGCTTCGCCGAGACCCTGTTCACCGACTACGGCGAGACATCCGGGCTGAAGGTGAAGATCGTGCGGATCTTCAACACCTACGGCCCGCGCATGCAGGTCGACGACGGCCGCGTCGTGTCCAACTTCATCGTCCAGGCGCTCTCCGGCCGCGACCTCACCCTCTACGGCGACGGCCGCCAGACCCGCTCATTCTGCTACGTCGACGACCTGGTCGACGGCTGCCTGAAGCTGATGGCCTCCGGCCCGGACGTCACCGGCCCGGTGAACCTCGGCAATCCCGCCGAGATCACGGTGGCCGAATTGGCCGAGGCCGTCCTGGAGCTGACCAGGTCACGCTCGCGCATCGTCCATCGCCCGCTGCCGGTGGACGACCCGCGCCGGCGCAGGCCGGACATCACGCTCGCCCAGTCGCACCTCGACTGGCGTCCCATCGTCGGCCTGCGGGACGGTCTGAAGCGCACCATCGAAAGCTTCGTCCAACGGCTCGACGCCACGCCGGAGCCCGACTGCGCCATGGCGGCGCGGGCCTGACCGGCGGCCTCCGGGCCGGACGTCTCAAGACCCTGATCGCAGAGGAGCCTTGCCATGCACCACTGGATCGACAGCACGGCCATGCTGGTGGCCGCCTTCGTCGTCGGACAGCTGCTCTACACGGCGACCTTCGCCGTAGACGCCTATCTGTTCTCCTTGCCCATCAACCGGGTGCGTCCATCGGACGCCCGCGACACGCCCGAGCGCGACTATCCGCAGATCGTGCTCTTCTATCCGGTGCTGCGTGAGCTGGAATCCACCATGCACACCACGCTCACCTCGTTGAGCCGGATCAGGTATCCGGCCGGCAAGGCGCGCATCATCGCCATTCCCAACCACGACGACCTCGAGACGATCGCCAGCCTGCGCAGGTTGCAGGCGCAGTTCGACTTCCTCGAGGTGCTGGTGGTCCCGGCGACCGGCGACGCCTCCTGGGATCTGGTCTGGAAGGCCTGGGACGAGAACCCGAAGTGCTACTGGTGGCAGGTCGGCCGGCGCGCAGGGGACCGCAACCTGCCGCCGAAGAAGACCCGCCAGCTGATCTACGCCTTCTACCAGACGGCCGCCCAGCACCCGCAGGGCCTCGATTTCCTGGTCAACTACCTCGACGCCGACAGCGCGCCAGGCCCCGACCATTTCCTGGCGGCCGTCGCCGGCATGCGCCAATTCGACGTGCTGCAGGCGACCAATGTGGCCGGCAATCTCAACGCCACGCTCGCCGCCAGCTGGCACGCCTTCGACCACATGGCCTGGGACGGGAGGAAGTACGCCCACCTGTCGGCCAACGGGCGCCAGCCCTTCTGGGTGCTTGGCAAGGGCCAGTTCTTCCGGGCCGCAGACCTGTTGCAGCTCGGCGGCTTCCATCCCTGGATCACCATCGAAGATCCGGAGGTGGGCATGCGGTTCTGGAAGAACGGCAAGCGCCTCGGCGTCATCGAGGAGCCGGTGATCGAGGAGGTGCCGCTCACCTTCGGATGCGGCTTCACCCAGCGCAAGCGTTGGGTCTGCGGCTTCTTCCAGAGCCTGACCGAGCCGCTCGACCGCCTGGGCTTCACGCCGTGGGAGAAGGTCAAGGTCTGGCTGAACTTCCTGCCCTGCCTGTCGCTCTGGATCAATGCGATCGGTTTCCCGACCGGGGTTTGGGCGGCGTGGGCCTACCTCCATCACGAGCACATCTTCCCGGCCTGGGTCGTCGCGCTTTCCTGCTT
This sequence comes from uncultured Phenylobacterium sp., assembly GCA_966434565.1. Classification (GTDB taxonomy): domain Bacteria; phylum Pseudomonadota; class Alphaproteobacteria; order Caulobacterales; family Caulobacteraceae; genus Phenylobacterium. Next base: position 4,868 of record CBJNAS010000028.1, on the reverse strand, counting down.
CAACCTCGTGGCCTGCGCCGTCTCGATGACCGCCCTCTACGCCAACGCCTGGCGGCGGACCGGCCTGGTCCTCGACAGCTTTTCGCAGCGCGTCCGCTACATGCTACGCGTCAACCCGGTGTTCGTGGCGATCTGGTGGGTGGTCTGGCTGGCCCCCTTGGCGGTCGGCTTCTGGATGTACCTGCGCGACCACGGCCAGGTCTGGGAACGCACCGAGAAGGTCAACGCCAACAAGGTCCTGATCGAAGGCGCCTTTGGCGGGGCCGCCCACAATCCGCAGCAGAACCGCGCCTGAGCGCGTCCGAGGAAGGGATCGCGCAGATGTCCCACCGCCATGTCCTGATCACCGGGGGAGCCGGCTTCATCGGCTCCCATCTCGTCGACGTCATGCTGGCGCGCGGCTTCGAGGTGACGGTGCTCGACTGCCTAAGCCCGCAGGTTCATGGCGACGCCGAGCGCGATGGCGAGGGCTGGCCGGTCTACCTCGCCCCCGCCGCCCGGCGGATCAAGGGCGACCTCATGGCCGATGGCGTCTTCGAGCGGAGCCTCGCGGGCGTCACCCACCTGGCGCACCTGGCGGCCTCGGTGGGCGTCGGCCAGAGCATGACCAATATCGTCGACTACACCCGCAACAACGTCGAGGTCGCGGCGCTGATGCTGGAGACCCTGTCCAACACTCGCCACACCGTGCGGCGGATGGCGGTCGCCTCGTCCATGTCGATCTATGGCGAGGGCGAGTACATCAGCCCCTCGACCGGCCACGGCGTGGTCCCGCAGATGCGCTCCCACGCCCAGCTCAAGGCCCGCGACTGGGAGATGCGTGTCGGCGACGAGCGGCTGGAGGCGATCCCCACCACCGAAACCAAGCTCCTGCAGCCGGCCTCGATCTACGCGATCAACAAGCGCGACCACGAGGAGATGTTCCTGGCGGTCGGCCGGGCGCTGGAAATCCCGACGGTGGCGCTTAGGCTGTTCAACGCCTACGGCTCGCGCCAGGCGCTCTCTAATCCCTATACGGGGGTGGCGGCGATCTTCATCTCGCGCCTGCTGAACGACCAGCCGCCGCTGGTGTTCGAGGACGGGGCGCAACTGCGCGACTTCGTCCACGTGCTCGACTGCGCCGAGGCCTTCGCCACGGTGCTGGAGAGCGAGCTGCCGATCTGGGACGCCTTCAACGTGGGCAGCGGTCGGCAGATCACCGTCGCGGGCCTGGCCAACGCGCTGGCGCGCCTGCTCGGCAAGAACATCGCCCCGCAGCGGCTGAACCGTTATCGGGTGGGCGACGTGCGCCACTGCTTTCCCTCGATCAAGAAGATCGAGCGCGCCTTCGGCTTCCGGCCGCGACGCGACTTCGAGGCCGGCATGGAGGAGCTGATCGGCTGGGTGCAGCGCGCCCGCCGTCCCGTCGACCGCGCGCCGAGATGCCTCCAGGAGCTGACCGCGCACCGCCTGGTGGTGTGAGCGCGCCGGCGGGCTGCGTCGGGGCGGCCAAAGCGGCTGGAGATCTATCATCTGATGGAACCCCAAGCGCCGCTTGTGCGAACACTGGAACCACACAGCCCCGGCGCCTCAGCCAAGGCCGGGGCTGGATCTCAGTCGCAGAGGACGCAGCGACGATGACGGGGTTGAACGCTTTCATTCGCAACGCGTGCCTGCTCGTGGGCGCCGCCGGGGCTTTGGGGACGGCGTGCAGCGCCCATGCAGAGGGGCGCGCTGTTGAGGGGACCGTGTTCGGCGGCGTGCTCGCCGGCGATGTCCAGACCGCCTATCTCGGGATCGCGGCGCCGCTGCCGGGCGCGCGCGTCGGCGCAGGCCTCGCGATCCGGGCCATCGTCAGCGGCAGCCGCTACAAGTACGACGCGGCCGTCGGACGGGTTCGCGGCAAGGACGTGCGCGCCGACGTCAGCCTCCTCTACCAAGTCTCCGACGCGCACAACTATTTCGACTTCGGGCTCGGCGCACGCTACGTCGACACCCGGCTGCGCCCCGAGGATCCCGGCAATTCGCGCCGCGGCGGCCACTGGGAAGGGGTGATCTCCGCGGGTGGGCAGCAGAGCTACGCCCCCTGGTACGCCAGCGAGTTCGGTTCGTACGGGACCGACGGCCGCGACTACTTCGTGCGCGGTGACCTGACCCACTCCCTGTCCGGGCCGTTCCGGCTGGGCGTCGAGGCCGAGGCCGACGGCGCGAGGGACTATTCGCGGCGTAGCGCGGGCGCCGTGCTCGCGGTTTCCGCAGCGCCGGGCTGGGAGGTGAAGATCTCCGGCGGCGCAACCAGCCAGTCGCACCGCTCGGGCGGCTACGGCGGAATCACCTTCAGCACCCGGTTCTGAGGTCAAGGCGCACGATCAAGCCTTTGTGTTCGTCCAGGCTTGGACAGATTTTTGGCGGTGACGCTGATATTAGCTTTCCCGGGACGGGAGAAAGCCATGCCAAACGCCGCCGTTTTGGAGCAGCATCCCTTCGCCTGCGCCAGCGAGGAAGCCCCCAGAAGCAACCAGACCGGAGACGCCCAGACCGAAGCCGCCGAGGTGGCGAAACTGCTGGCGCGTGCCGGTGTCGACCAGGCCAGCTCCCTCTGGTTCCAGCTCCTCGAACTCGCCACCCAGCACGCCTGCGACTGGGCCGAGTGCTCGTCTGAATTCGGCGCGCCGCTGAGCCCGCGGGCCGCCGCCATCCTGGGGCTGCGCTCGCTCGCGGCCGACCTCATGACCTCCGCCGCGCAGCAGGACGACTTCGCCCAATCGGCTGTCGAGGCCTTGCTCAGCGTCTGCGCCGAGGGCGAGGCGGGCGCCGCCAGCGCGCCCCAGCGCCGCCGCCGCTGGGGCGAAGGCGCGACGCCGAAGTCCCCCAGCCGCCCCGACTTGCTGCAACGTTCGGCCGGCTGCTGCTGAGGCCTGCGCTCCTCTCGACCAGCGACGTCCGAATGGCACAGCGAAGGGCCTGACGCCGGACGGCCGGGGTTGCGCCGCCTTTTAGCGCGCCAGGGCCCTTCGCCTCGCCGTCCTGGGCTTGGGGGGGCGGCGACTTCGGTGCAAGGGGCCTTGCCAAGCCCTTGCGCCTAAGCAGAGACGTTGGGGACGACATCGCACCAGGGGGATGGATGGCCGGCCGCCTCCGCCAGCCCACTCTGACCGAGCCGCTGGATTTCACATCAACCTCGGTTACTTTTGCCGCACGTTTTTTTCGCCCATCGCCGCTTTCGGCGTGCGCCTGCGGCGCGGCGGAACCGTCGCCGTCCTGGCGGGTTGCGTGGATGCGAGGGGCGTCCGCCCTGGCGGCTCCCGGCCGCCCGTCCTTCGCGAGCCTCGTCGGGACAGTCCGGCTGCGGAGGCCCCAAGGAGGCCCCGTCATGGAATATCAACGCCTGGATCAAGTTCGCGCCCGCGCCGTCGTGGCCGAAGCGCGCCCGCCGATGACGCGCGCGCAGCGGCTGAGGCGGTGGGCGGATGTGCTCAAACGCGCCGGCTCGCGGCCGCTCGAAGCGTTGCGCTGGGTCGAGTTCTACGCCGAGCCCGAGCGCCGCACCCTGCGCCGCGACGGCTCGCCCATCGCGCTCGCCTACGCCGACCCGGTGCTGCGCGAGGCCGGCCTGGCCGGCGACACCCTGGGCGACGCTCAGCTGTTCTTTGGGCTCTCGGACGACGAAGCCCACCAGCTGCTCTGCGATTGCCATTACCAGGGGACCATGACCGGCCGTTCCGCCGGGCGGCGCGTGCGGGCGCTCTCCAGCCCGGGCCCGATCGGCCGCCTGATGCAGGCGTTTTTCTGAGCCGCCCCGGGGCCATGCGATCAGGCGCCTCCGCCTGATCGCAGGCGGCCCCGACGCCGGAGAAGCACTCTGGCCGCCCCCAGCGTGACGCCGTGGTCACACGCGATGCGCAGCGCCGCCATCCGAAAGCGGCGCCTGTGCGTTAGGTCTGTCGGACGTTCGACACAACCGAACCGTCCTCGACTGCAAATAACGGAGGAGGCCAAAAATGCTTCGACAGACCGCCGCCTGCTCGCTGGCGGCGCTGATGGCCGGCGCCCTGGCGCTGGGCGGCTGCGCGACCACGGACTCGGTGAAACAGGCCCAGGCGACCGCCGACCAGGCGCTCAGCCAGGCGCAGGCCGCCAATGCGGCGGCTGCAAAGGCGCAATCCAGCGCCGACGCCGCCGGGGCGGCCGCCCAGCACGCCCAGGCGACCGCCGATGCGGCAAATTCCGCAGCTCAGACCGCCGCCAGCCAAGCGCAGGCGACGGGCCAGCAGGTTGCGGACATGCAGGCGCGGATGGAGCGGATGCGCGCCGCGGCGGCTCGTCATCACCATCGCCACCACCGCCACCATCACCGCCACCACCATTCGGGCGAGCGCGGCTGAGCGAGCGCGCGCGGGACCGCTCGCAGCTGTCCCGCGCGCCTCAACTCAAGATGAAATCGGCGTCGCCGCGTCGCGCTTGCAACGCGGCGGACAGCTCGGTCAGCCGCCCTTGGCCGCGCTGGCGATCATCTGCCGAAGCTGGGCCTGGGTGGCGTTGATGACGGCCGCGCCGTTCTGCACCACGAAACTCTGGGCGCCGATGGCGAAGCTCTGGTCGCCCATCTTCACCGTCGCCTGGCCGCCGTCGGCCCCGGGCTTCAGGTCGGTGATCTGGCCGATCAGCGTGCCCGTCTTGTCCTTCACGGGCAGGCCCACAGCCAGCACGCTGGGGGCAGGAACCGTAACGGAGGTGGAGGCGGCAGCCCCGGCCGACGCGGTACGCGAGCGCGATCCGCTCCCAGCGGCGGCGGATCCGGTTCGAGGCCGGCCGGAACCGCGCGTCGAAGTCAGTGCGGACCTCGATCGTGCCGACGATCGAGTAGAGCGTCACGACCTCGGGCCGGG
>CBJNAS010000027.1:0-18424 GCA_966434565.1 uncultured Phenylobacterium sp. | reverse complement strand
CGCTGGAGCGGATCAACGAGGCCTTCGACCTCATGCATCGCGGCGAGAGCATCCGAAGCGTGGTGGTGTATTGAGGGGCGGGGGCCTGGGCCAGTCGATGGTCTTAACGCCCCCTCCCCGATCCTCCACCGCGAAGCGGGGGAGGTGGCTCGGCGCGACGCGCCGAGACGGAGGGGGCGTTCCTCTACGCCGAGATCTGCTGGGGGCTCCAGTCGAGCTGGCGCACGCCGGCGCGGGTGGCGAGCCCCTGCAGGAAGCCGGGCGGTGTCGCGCGGTCGCGGGTGCGGCCGCGCCATTCCAGCTCGGCGTGGACCTCGTAGCTGTCGCCGCTGTCCCGGTAGGTGACGGACCAGGCGACGATCTTCTGGCCGCCACCGGAGATGAGCTCGCGCAGCTCGCGCTCGGGCAGGTGCGCCGGATCGGCGTAGATGGTGAGCCCGGAGAGGAACCGACGGCTGATGGTCCCGTCGGCCCACTCGAGCACCGACAGGATGGACAGGGCGACCAGCGTCACCGCCAGGCCCAGGATCAGCTGGCCGGAGCCGATGACCAGCCCCACGAGGGTCATGAACCAGAGGGTGGCGGCCGTGGCGACGCCGATCACCGCGTCGCCGCGGCGCATGATGGCGCCGGCGCCGATGAAGCCGATGCCGGTGAGCACGCCGAGCGGCAGGCGCATCACATCCACGCGCACGAAGCCGCGCGGATCGGGCCCTGTGGTGAGCATGAGCAGGTTGGCCAGGACCATCGACAGGCAAGCGGAGACGCAGACCAGGGTGGTGGTCCGCAGGCCGGCGGCCTGGCTGTGCGCCTCGCGATTCCAGCCGACCGCGACGCCGGCCAGGGTGGCGAGCGTAAGGCGTACGGCGATGTCCAGCCAGGACGGGTTCGTCAGCATGGTCCCATCATACAGGATCACGCCTCGGCCGACGAACGGCCAAGCTGGCATTCAGCCCGGCGTCAGCGGCGCGCCGGTCGGAAGCCACCGGCCGAGCTCGGCGTCCGGGGCCTTGGTGAGGTCGCGGGTGATCGCGCCCGTCACATGCGCATGCCCGGCCAGGCCGCGGCGCAGCACGCCGACCAGCCGGTCCGGCGCGGCCAGGAACACGCCCTGATAGGCGCGCTTGTCCAGCAGCGCTGCGGCCTTCGCCGCCACGTCGGTCGCGAAGGCTTCTTTGGCGGAGCGGACCTGGTCCCGCTGATTGAGCGAGCCGCCGGGCGCATGCTGCTCGAGGGTCCGCGCCGGCGGCCTGGCGCGCAGCTCGCGGCGCAGGGCCCGCAGCCGCTCGCGGCTGTCGATTTCCTGGATGGTGACGAAGTCGCCGGTCTCGGCGGAGCGTTCGACGAAACGCGCGCGCGCTCCGTCCGCCAACAGGAAGAGCACTTTCGGTTTGGGCATGCCAGGCCTCCATCGCCTTGCGCATTACCGGAAAAGATACGCCTCACCGGCTTCGCGGCGCCTCGAAAAAGCTCACGAATTCGGCTAACAGGTTCGCGCCGCGCAGGCTGGATTTCGGGCGGGGCGTTTTGGAGATCTTGCGTTCGTGATCAGAACCGGACCGCATCTCAAGCAGGCGCGTGAAGCGCTCGGCTGGAGCCCCGTGCAGCTGGCGCGCGCGCTGCGGCTCGCCGGCGGCGACAAGCAGGGCGAGAAGCGCGTGCTGGAGATGGAGTCGGGTCGGCGCGATATCTCCGGCCCCGTCACGGTGGCAGTGGAGTCCTTCCTGCACGGCTACCTGCCGGTGGGCTTCAAGCTCGACGCCGACGGTGCGCCGGCGGACGCGGCTCAGCGGTAGGGCGGCCGCGGTATCGAGGCCTGGGCGGCGCGCAGCGCCGTCGACCAGCGGTCGTTGAGGTCGCGGTAATAGGGATCGTGATCGTCGATGCGATGGATCAGCTGCGCCCGGCTCTCGCCGGCGCGGGCGGTCATCAGGTCGATCGGCAGGCCGACCGCCAGGTTCGAGCGCATGGTTGAGCTGAAGGAGATCAGGCCGATCTTCACCGCCTCGTCGAGGGGCGTGTCGAAGGTCAGCGCCCGGTCGAGGATCGGCTTGCCGTACTTGGTCTCGCCGATCTGCAGGTAGGGCGTGTCGGGCCCGCACTCGATGAAATTGCCGGCGCCATAGACCAGGAACAGCCGCGTGGCCTCGCCCGTGACGCTGCCGCCCACCAGCAGGGTGGCGTCGAAATTGACGTCCTGCTGCTTCAGGCCGTCCATCTCGTTGCGGGTGAAGCGCACCGCCTGGCCCAGGAGATAGGCCGCGCGATGGATGGAGCCCACCGTCGACAGAGATTCGCTCTCTTCGCCGTCGGGCGGGACGAAGCCCAGCTGCGCGCGCTCCAAGGCGGCCTGGGTGGTCGACAGGCTGCCGGCCGAGGCGACGCAGACCAGCCGCTGGCCGTCGTTCCCGAAGACCCGGAGCTTGCGGTAGGTCGAGATGTTGTCGACACCCGCGTTGGTCCGGGTGTCGGCGAGCATGGCCAGGCCTTCCTTGACCAGCACGCCCACGCAATAGGTCACGTCCGCTCCCCGCTCAGTCCTGCCTTTGGCTGGCGCGGCCGGCGACCTCCACGCTGAGCCGCTCGTCCCCGCCGCTGCGCCGCGCCCCGCGCAGGGGCGCCGCGTCCAGATAGTCCAGTCCGACGGCCACGCGAAGATACCTCTGGTCGGGACAGGCGCCGGCGGCGGCGTCGAACCCGGTCCAGCCGAGGTCTGGGACATAGGCTTCCGCCCAGGCGTAGGCGGCCTCCTCCGGGCCGGCTTCCTGGCGGCAGAGATGGCCGGAGACGAAGCGGGCGGGGAGCCCCAGGCTGCGCGTCGCGGCGATGAACACGTGGGCGTAGGCCTGGCAGCCGCCCCGGGCCGTGTCGAACGCCTCCGCGGCGGGGGTGTCGGCGCAGAGGCCGGAGTCGAATTCCAGGCGCTCGTGCAAGGCGGCCATCAGCCTGTGCAGGCGCGAGAGCGGGTCGGGCCCGTCGATGCCCGCCGCCCAGGCCGCGAGGCCCGCATCGGCCGTGGTCAGTGGGGTCGGCCGCCGGAAGGTGGCCGGCGGCAGCGGCTCCGGCGCGCCGCGGACGACGCCGGCGGTGTCGCGCACCTCGGCCTCGCCGCTCACGCGGATGGTCAGCTCGCTCACCGGGCCCTCGGCATAAAACAGGTTGAGCTGGTTGCCGAAGGCGTCGCGCGAGGTGCGCAGCACCCCGTCCACGTCGACGTCGACCCGCCAGTTCAGCACCCGCTGGCCCTCGTGCTCGACGGGGGTCACCCGCAGCGCCTGGATGACGCCGATGGCGGGATGGTCGTAGGCGTAGGTGGTGGCGTGGCGGATCCGGATGCGCATGTCAGAAGGCGAACTGCTCGGCGATGGCCACGCCCAGCTGGTTGTTGTCGATCAGGAACTGCTCGATGAACTCGTGCAGGCCGGAGGCGAACACCCGCTTGATCTCGCCTTCGCGCAACTGCAGCTGGGTGTGCGAGGCCTGGCGATGCGCTGGGCCGCGCCGGCCGCTCCGCGCGCCGAGCTGATCCAGCAGCTCGACGATCGTGCGGTAGCAGCAGGCCAGGGACCGCGGCATCCGCTCGTTGAAGATCAGCAGGTCCGCCACCAGCCAGGGCTTCACCGCGTCGCGATAGACCCAGCGGTAGGCCGTGTGCGCTGAGACGGTGCGCAGGATGGTGGTCCACTGGAAGTGGTCGAGGCTGCCGCCGATCTGCTCATCCCTGGGCAGCAGCAGGTGGTACTTCACGTCGAGCAGGCGGGCGGTGTTGTCGGCCCGCTCGACCGCCGCGCCCAGCTGCAGGAACCAGTAGGCGTCCTCGCGCAGCATGCTGCGCTGGGCCGCGCCGTCGAAGGCCGCGACCGCACGCTGGACGGCCTCGGTGAACTCGCGGATCTGGTCGCCGGCCAGCGGCTGGCTCTTCAGCCGCAGCACCTCGTGCCAGGCGCCGTTGAGGGTCTCCCAGGCCTCGCGGGTGAGCGCTGTGCGCACCGATCGGGCGTTGCCGCGGGCCCGCTCGACGCAATTGCAGATCGAGGAGGGGTTGGCCGCATCGACGGTGAGGAAGTGGGTGACGGCCGTCTCGGTGGGCTCGGCGTCCTTGCCGCGGGCCTCGGCGAAGACCTCGTCGACGCCGGCGGCCGCCAGCGCCCCAGACCAGGCGGTCGGGTCGCCGCCGTAGGTGGAGGGCAGGGCGGAGAGCCGGCTGGTGGCGTCCAGCAGCCGCGCCACGAAATCGGCCCGCTCGGCGTAGCGGCCGGTCCAGAACAGGTTTGCAGCGGTTCTCGAAAGCATGTCCCGTCAGAAGCCCGCCACCCAGGTGTCCTTGGTCCCGCCGCCCTGGCTGGAGTTGACCACCAGCGAGCCCGGCGTCAGCGCCACGCGGGTCAGCCCGCCCGGCGTCACCTTCACCCCGTCGGCCCCGGTCAGCACGAACGGGCGCAGGTCCACGTGCCGCGGCTCCAGCCGGCCCTCGTGCAGGGTCGGGCAGGTGGAGAGCGCCAGCGTCGGCTGGGCGATGAACTTCTCCGGGTCGGCGCGCAGCTTGGCGGCGAACTCGGCGATCTGCTCGCGGGTCGCATGTGGCCCGACCAGCATACCGTAGCCGCCTGAGCCGTCGACCTCCTTGACCACCAGCTCCGGGAGGTGATCGAGGACGTAGGACAGATGATCCTGCTCGCGGCAGCGCCAGGTGGGCACATTGCCGAGGATCGGCTCCTGGCCGGTGTAGAAGCGGATCACCTCCGGCATGTAGCTGTACATGGCCTTGTCGTCGGCGACGCCGGTGCCGACGGCGTTGGCCAGCGCGACATTGCCCGCCAGATAGGCGGCCAGCAGCCCGGGCACGCCCAGCATGGAGTCCGGGCGGAAGAACAGCGGATCGAGGAAGGCGTCGTCAACGCGCCGATAGATGACGTGGACCCGCTTGGGCCCCTCGGTCGTGCGCATGTAAACGAGGTTGTCGCGCACGAAGAGGTCGGCGCCCTCGACCAGCTCCACGCCCATCTTGTCGGCCAGGAAGCTGTGCTCGTAGAAGGCCGAGTTGTAGGGACCAGGCGTCAGCACCACGATGGTGGGCTCGGCCTCGGGGCCGGAGGGCGCGACCGAGCGCAGGGTTTCCAGCAGCAGGTCCGGATAGGTCTCGACCGGGGCGATCTTGGCCCGCGAGACCAGGTCCGGGAACAGCCGCATCATCACCTCGCGGTTCTCCAGCATGTAGGAGACGCCGGACGGCGTGCGGGCGTTGTCCTCCAGCACGAAGAACTCGTCGGGGCCGGTGCGCACCAGGTCTACGCCCGCCACGTGGACGAACACCCCCTTGCTCGGCCGATGCCCCATCACCGCCAGCTGCAGCTGCGGATTGAGCGTCACCAACTGCTCGGGGATGACGCCGGCGCGCAGGATCTCCTGCGAGCCGTAGAGGTCGCCCAGCAGGGCGTTGAGGGCCTCCACCCGCTGCACCAGGCCGCGCTCGATGCGGGCCCATTCCGGGGCGGTGATCACGCGCGGGACCAGATCGAAGGGGATCAACCGCTCCGAGCCGCCGGGATCGCCATAGACGTTGAAGGTGATGCCGGTGCGCCGGAACAGTAGCTCCGCCTGGGCGCGCCGGGTCTGCAGGAGCTCGGGCGGCGCCTCGGCCAGCCAGGCCCGGACCTGGGCGTAGGCTTCGCGCGGGACATCGCCCGGCCATCCGTTCATTTCGTCGAAGGGCGCCGCCATCCTCTCCGCCGCAAGCTGCACGCCCCAAGCCAAGGCGATGCGGGCGCCTGGCGCGAGGATCGGCGGTCGTCGGGGCGGGTTGCGGCCGCAGGCGCCCACAATAGGGGCAAATCTTGCCGCGGGGTATGTAGAATCTAGGCGCCCGCCTGGGCGGGCCGTTTGCGGCGGGCCTCGCGGAAGGAGACCAGGCGGCCGGCCGCCTCGTCCCACAGGCTCAGGCGCATCGCCTTGAGCCCGTCCTTCACGGTGATCCGGCTCATGGCCTTCAGCTGCGGGTGGTCGTTCATCACCTGCGGCAGCCGGTAGAAGGGGATGCGGCTGCCGGCGTGGTGCACGTGGTGCGCGCCGATGTTGGCGGTGAACCAGCGCAGCACCGGGGGCAGGTGCAGATGCGAGGCGCCGTGGAATGCGGCTTCGTGGGCCGTCCAGCTCTCGCCGCGCGCCCACCAGGAGCCCTCGAACTGGTGCTGGACATAGAACAGCCAGACCCCGATGGAGGCGGCGAGCACGATGATGGGCAGGTGCACCGCCAGGAAGGCGGTCGGCCCGGCCAGCAGCACCTGGGGCGTGATCAGCAGCGCCAGGCCCAGGTTGTTGCCCAGCACGCTCAGCCAGGCGCGGCTTTCCTTCATCAGCCCCACCGGCGCGCGGTGCTGCAGGACGAACATGTAGACGGGGCCAAGGCCGAACATTACCAGCGGGTTGCGGTACAGGCGGTAGCCGGCGCGCTGCAGCCAGGACCGGGCGCGGTACTCCTCGACGGTCAGGGTCTCGACCGCGCCCAGGGTGCGGCGGTCGAGGTTGCCGGAGGTGGCGTGGTGGATCGCATGGGTGCGCCGCCAATATTCGTAGGGCGTCGCCGTCAGCACGCCAATGACCCGGCCGGTCCAGGCGTTGGCCCGCGGCGAGCGGAAGAAGGCGGCATGGCCGCAGTCGTGCTGGATCATGAAAAGGCGCACCAGGAAGCCGGCCGCGGGCAGCGTCAGGAGCACGCCCCACCACCAGCCGTGGCGCACAGCGTAGAGCGCCGCGATCCAGAGGGCGGCGAGGGGAAGGGCGGTGATCAGGATCTCCAGCACGCTGCGGCGGTGGCTCGGCCGCTGGTAGACGGCGAGCGCCGCCTTGAGGGCGCGCAGGTCGGGGGACAGGTTCATCGGCACTCGCGCAACTGGGCTCGCGGAACTGAGCGCGCAGCGCTTAGCCGTCTAATGCGACGGATTCCAGACCGCGATTGACCGCTGCGGCGAAAAGCCGGCCTCGGGGCGGCTGCGAAGCCGGCTGGGGCTTGAAGCCTGCAGCCCAGGTCGAATATCGCTGCAGAGCGCCAACAAGCGATCGGCCCGACAGGAGGAACCCCATGCCCACCGCCATTCAAGACGTGCCGCTGAAGACCATCACCGGGCAGGACGCCAAGCTGGGCGATTACGCCGGCAAGGTGCTGCTGGTGGTCAACGTCGCCTCCAAGTGCGGGCTGACGCCACAGTACGAGGCGCTTGAGCAGCTTTACAAGGACAAGCGCGACGCGGGCCTCGTCGTGCTGGGCTTCCCGGCCAACGACTTCGGCGCCCAGGAGCCGGGCACGCACGAAGAGATCCAGGACTTCTGCACCACCAACTACGGCGTCGACTTCCCGATGTTCGCCAAGATCGCGGTGACCGGGGCCGAGATCCACCCGCTCTACAAGACCCTGACCGAGACCTATCCGAAGGCGGCCTCCAACTCCGACGAGGACTTCCGCGCCAAGCTGCAGGGCTACGGCATGACGCCCAATCCCGAGCCCGGCATCCTGTGGAACTTCGAGAAGTTCGTGATCGGCCGCGACGGCCAGATCGTCGCCCGCTTCGCGCCCAACGTGCCGCCGAACGATCCGATCGTGCTGCAGGCCATCGAAAAGGCGCTCGTTGCGGCCTGAGCGGCCGTTTACCCGGCTGAAACGCCAGTTGAGGGAACAGTGCTCCCCAGACTTAGATCTGGGGGGTGCGCGCATGACCGTGACTGCGGGGACGGCGGCGATGTCCGACGTCCTGTCGGCCTTGGCCGGGGAGCTGGCGCTCGCCCAGGGCAAGTGCGCGCGGCTCGACGGGGCGTTGGGCCAGTTGCTGGACGGCGCCTCCGTCGAGATGCGGGGCGCTGTGATGCGCGAGTTGCACGTCGTCGACCTGCTCAACCAGCACATCGGCGCGGTGGCGGCCTTCGTCGGGCGTCTGTCGAGCGCCACGCCGCACGGCGCCCTGGTGGAGGTCGGCGAGGCGCTGGGGCTGATCACCCTGGGCGAGGTCGCCGCGCGCATCGGCCAGGGCGTGGGCGCCGTCCGGCCGGTCGCGGCCGGCGCGGAGGAGGACGTGGATTTCTTCTGACCCGGCCGTGTCATCCCCGAAAGCCGCGCAAGTGGCTTGTCCGGGATCCATGAACACAGGGTCCCTGAGGCCGTACGAAAGATTGCGGCGCCGTGTTCATGGCTCCCGGCATTCGCTGCGCGAAACCGGGATGGCAGGGGTCAAATCGGTGTGATCGCAACCAATGGCCGAACCGGGGCCTTATGTCTTTGTGATGATCATTTGGCGGCGCCCCAGGGAGATCTGGCGATGATCACCGACGCAAAGTCCTTCGAAGCAGCTCTCGAACGGGTGACAACCCATCTTGAGCGTCCGCCCAAGGAGGGCACCCCCCAGGACTTCGAGTTCCTCGCCCTGCTCGAGGACATCGCCCAGTACCAGAGCGAGCTCCTGTCGCAGCCGGTGAAGTCCGGCCTGGAGCAGACGGCCGAGCGGGCGCACGACCTGATGCGCCAGGCCGCCGCCCTGCGCCGCGCGCGCGAGGCCGTCGTCAAGCCGCGCTGGAGCAGCTTCCCCGAGGACGGCGAGGGCGTCGGCCCGACGACCGGGGTGTGAGCCCGCCTCATCCATATTTCCAGATGTCCAGCGCCGACTGCAGCATGACCCCGTGCGGCAGGCCGCCCATCAGGTCGAGGTGGGTGGACGGGTCCGGCGCGAAGTAGAGCCGCTCCCAGTCGTTCTGGGAGACGCAGGAGTCGCGCAACTTCAGGTGCGCCCCGTTGCGGAAGCCGGGGTGCTTCAGCCAGAGGCCGCCGAACCAGTCGAAGTCGCGGACGATGAAGCAGTCGCGCAGGAAGGCGCGATAGGCCGGCAGGTCCGGCTCGAGCGGCGGCAGGCCGAGCGCGCCGTAGAGCGTCCAGTGCAGGTACTGCTCGGTGGCGATCTCGTCCGCCGCATCGGCCAGGGGCGCGCCCCATTGCAGCGAGACATCGCGCAAGGTCCCGAAGCTCAGGACGTCGGAGACGTGGAACGGCATGAAGCGGCGGGTGAAGATGTCGGGGACGACGAGCCGGCCGAGCAGCCGCCCGGGCCGCGCCGGAAAGCGCGCGTGCAGCGCCAGGAGCGCGCAGAGCACGTCCGGCTGGAAGAGGGCGATGTCCGTCCGGGACAGCAGCACATAGGCGAACTGGTCGCGCGCGGCCGCGGCCAGGACGGCGCGGGCGAGCAGCATCTGGCGATTGCGGTTCTGGACGCCCGGATTGTCGGTATCGGCGACCAGCACCACCTCGGCCGTGGCCCCGAGCGCCTCCACCAGCTCCGGGGGCGTGGCTTCCCAGGTCGCGACAAAGATCTTCGCGCGCGGATTGAGCGTCCGGTAGAGCCGGACCAGCGCCGGCGTCTGCGGCGTGCAGAGGCCGCGCAGGCAGATGGCGGCGGCGGTCTCTTGGGGCCCCTGTGGGGCGAGCGCCAGGCCGAGCTCGGAGGCCGCCACGGCATAGGCCCAGTCCTGCCGGGGCGGCTCGAGCCCCAGCGCGCCGGTCAGCGCCGCGCGGTCGCGGCCGCTGCGCAGGATCTCCAGCTCCAGGCCGGATGGCCGGAAGGCGGGGGCGAGCTCCAGCGCGGCCGCGAAATGGGCCGCGGCCTGTGCCGGCTCGGCGAGCCGCATCAGGCCACAAAGATGGTGGGCGGCCACGGCCGCCTCGTGCTGCACCGATCCGCGCGGCCAGCGCCCGCGGTTGCGCGCCAGCGACGCCTCCGCCTCGGCCAGCCAGGCGCGGTCGCCGTCCCGGCGCGCCGTCACCAGGCGCAGCGCGTGGTCCTGCGGCGTGTCCGGATCGAACAGCACCGGATAGGGGCTCGCCTCGACACAGTAGCGGCGCGCCTCATCGAAGTCGCCCTGCGCATAGGCTTCGGCGACCTTGAAGTGCCAGTACCGGTATTCGTCCGCCGCCATCGCCCGATCGCATCCTGTCCCCGGGCGCGATGCTCGACCGAGTCCGCACGTCAGGTCGAGGGCGGGCGGGGCGGGGCTTTCAGAGTCGGTGGGCGCGGACGATGCGTCGCACCTCGTCGCGGCTGATCACGCCGCCCATCTCCCGGTGGATAGCGTCGACGCGGCGGTCCTCGAAGGCCGCGGTCGACAGGGTCAGCCGCCCCCAGAGGTCGAGAAGGCGCGCCTGCAGCGTCGGGAAGGGCTTCGGACCGATCATCGCCTCGCACCTGCCTGGGTGGACAGGATCATCAACGCGGCGGAGCTTAACCTCCGCCGGTGAAGGCGGCGTGACGGCGAAGGGTGGGGGAGCGCGGGCGCTTCAGGGCTCCGCGCGGATCTGGTCGACGCGCCGGTCGAGCCATTCCAGCTGGCGACGGATGCGCGAACGATCCTCCCAGGGCAGGTTCCAGCCGAAGGCCCGGTAGGCCTGGTATTCGTCGCGTCGGATGTCGCGCAATTGCCCGAACAGCTCATGGGCGTCGTCGCGGTCGATCAGGTCCTCGCGCACGCCGTCGCGGATCTCGCCTCGGATATGCGCCTCTATCCCGCGGAACTCTGCATATCCCGGCCAGCCGCGCCATTCACCCTGGTCATAGCTGTCGTCCCAGTCGGCGCGGCGGGGCGGTGGCGGGGGCGGGGCGGGCCGCCAGTCGGCAGGCTGGCCGTCCACCCAGTTTCCGTAGCGGTCGTAGTAGCCGTAGGCGGCGCGCTGATCGACCCGGTTGGCGTGCCAGCCGCCGTCGTCGTCGTACCAGCCGTAGGCGTGCTCGCAGTCGCGGGGACCGCGCGCCAGCTGGTTGCCGACGATCGCGCCGGCCACGCCGCCCACCACGGCGCCGGTTCCCTTCTCGTGGTGTCCCGCGACGGCTGCGCCGAGCAGCGCGCCGGCGACCGCGCCCACGGCCGTTCCGGTCGTCCGGTTGGCGCTGCGCTCCTCGCAGGTTTCCTGGGCGGAGGCCGCGGTGGGGATGATCACCGCCAGGGCGAAACCCGCCAGGAGAAGATTGCGGCGCATGGGCGTCGTGCTCCTATTCATTCAGCGGTAGCAGATCCGGACCGGCCGATAGATGTAGCGGCCCCAATCGTCATAATAGCCGCGGTCCTCGACGACGCAGCGCGGGCCGTATCCACCCCAGGCCCACGGCCGCTCCCAGCGCTCGTGCTCCCGCCATTCGTGCTCCCGCCAGGCGTGTTCGCGCCATTCGTGGCGGCGCCAGTCGTCACGGTCGCGCCAGTCCCACGGGTCGGCCGAGGCGGCGGCGGGGACGGCGAGGGAGAGCACGGTCGCGCCGGCAAGGCACAGGGACTTCAGTCGCATGGCTCGGCTCCTGGGATGGCGCGGCCTGGTCGGCCGCGGCGATGCTCGGCACCTTGGCGCCGCCCAGCTGAACTGGACGCGAGCCGGACGTTTAGCTGCCGTTCAGATTTGTGAAGCTCGCCCGCTGCGGCGGTGGAGCGGAAATGGCGCTTCTCGCCGGAGCCCTGATCGGTCTCAGCGGCAGTCGGTGGTTGACGCCCCGCCGGCTTCCCTTAAACCTCGCGCCCAGACAAGGCGCGCCGTTCGCGCTCTGTGGCTTCGGACGGCTGGGAAGGCGCGCTTGGACGCCAGAGACCCGCATCGACGACATCGAGGTCCTGCGCGCCTTCGCCATCAGCCTGGTGCTCGTCGAGCACGTGCGGCTGAACCTGCTGCCGTGGGTCGCCGGGGTCGACAACCCGCTCTATGGGCGTTTCGCGTTCTGGCTCCGGGAGCCCGCCTGGCTCGGCCGCGGCCCATTGCCGGTTCTGCTGTCGCTGGTCTTCCTCGTGCTCCTGCCGGTCCTGTCGGGCCCGGCGTGGGGCGTGGGGAACTATCGGGTGGGGGCCGCCGCGGCGCTCGGCGCCGCCGTCGTCTGGATTGCCTCCTACGATCGCGACTACCTGTTTCCGCGGGGGCGCTTCAGCAGGTCATGTGCTGGATGGGGACGCGGTCCTACGGGATCTATCTTATTCACGTGCCGGCCTATCTGGCCGCGCGGGAGATCTGGTTCCGGGTGAACCCGGACTACCAGAGCCCCAGCCTCTGGCACGCCGTCCTCCTGATGAGGACCGGCCTGGGGCTGCTGTTCCCGCTGGCCGAGCTCACTACCGCCTGGTCGAGACGCCCCTGCGCCGGCGTGGCGCCGCGATCGCGGAGGCTCTCCGACGGGGGCGGGCGCCCGCGCCGGCGGTGTTGCGGGAGGCCTCAGACGTCGACGGCCAATTGCAGGTTCGTGCATAGTCCGCCCGGGCCCATGCCGCCCTCCGCGACAAGGATCTCCGTTCCGCGATGATTCGAAGTGTGTTTTCCCGGAAACCCCAGGCGAAGGCCTACGCCGGTAATTGCGACGGCGTGTCGGGCGGCGAGCTCCACGGCTGGGCCTGGGATCCGCGCGCGCCCGGGCGCCGGCTGGAAGTGGAGCAGTGGGTCGATGGTGTGCGGAAGGCCAGGGTCCTGGCCGACCGGCCGCGTTCGGATCTCCAGGGCGCCGGGATCGGCGATGGCGCCTACGGCTGGCGCATGCCGCTGGCGCTCGATCCGCGCAAGGCCGGGCCGCAAACGATCGAGCTGCGGTTCCCGGACGGGCAAGCGCTCCCGAACGGCGTCTTCCAGGCCAGCCATGAGGCGGAGTCGGCGCAGTTCGAAACAGCGGCTTGCGGCCAATGCGATGGCCGCGACGCCGGCGTGGTCCACGGCTGGGCCTGGAGCCCGGCCGCGCCGGAAGTGCAGGTGCTGGTCGAGCAATGGGTCGACGGCAAGCTGGTCGCCGAGACCGTCGCCGACGTCTTCCGCCCCGACCTCGAGTCCGCCGGGATGGGGCACGGCTGCTACGGGTGGTCGATGCCGCTGCGGCTCGACCCGGCGCTCGCCGCCCCGCAGACGGTCGAGCTCCGGATCAGGGGCGCGGGACCGGTCGAGGGCGGGCGCCTCGCGCTGACCGCGGCTGCGCTGGCCGCCGACACCCCGGCGCAGGGCGCGGGGACGGAGCCGGCCGGTGTCGTCGGGCGCTGCGACGGGCTGAGGGGCTCGGCGCTCTACGGCTGGGCGTGGGACCCGGCGCGTCCGGACGCGGCGATGGAAGTCGAGCTCTGGGTCGACGGCGCCTGCGTGGCGCGCAGCCTGGCCGACCAGTTCCGGCCCGACCTGCGCTCCAATCGGGTCGGCACCGGGCGCTACGGCTGGCGGCTGCCGGTCGATCTGGGCTTGGTCGAAGCAGGTCCCCGGCAGGCGCAGGTGCGGGCGGCGAACGGCGGGGTTCTGACGGACGGCGCCCTGGAACTTAAGAACGGCCTGGCGCTCGACGATCCGGCCAATGCGGCGCTGCGGCCCTTCGTCGAGGCCGTGCTGAACGGCGGGCGGCAAACGCCCGCGCGGGGCGGGGAGGCGAAGCTAGCCTGTCTCGCCTACTGCCCGGCCCCGACGGAAGCCGGCGCCTTCTGGGCGCGCGAATACGACGACTATCCCACGGCGATGCGCGCCTTCCTGCCCGCGCTCTCCCGGCTGGGCGAGGTGGTCGTGCTGCAGGGCCTCGATCAAATTGCGGGGATCTGCGCCGCACAGCGCGAACAGGGCCGCGCCTGCGTGCTGTTCTCCTTCGGCCCACCCAAGCGGGCGCCGATCGAGGCGCCCTGTCCCGTCATTCCGGTGTTCGCCTGGGCGTTTGTGGCGATCCCGACCGGGTGCTGGGACGGCGATCCGCGCAGCGACTGGCGCAACGTCCTGGCCTTCACCGGGCGGGCGGTGACCTTTTCGCGCTTCGCTCAAGAGGCCGTGCAGGCGGCGATGGGCGCCGATTTCCCCGTCGCGACCATCTCGCCGCCGGTCCGCGGCGACGAAGCCGGGCCGCCGCCCGAGCCGCCGGCGCCCCGGCGGCGGCTCAGGCTTGACGGGGTGGTCTTCGACAGCCGCGACTACGCCTACGACCCCGAGAAGCCGAACATGCCGCCCAAGATCTGGGCCGGCGGCGACGCCTTCGCCTGCGGTCCGGAGGTCGAGCTGGACGGCGTTCTCTTCACCGCCTTCCTCGACTTCGACGACCATCGCAAGAACTGGGCGGACCTGATCAGCGCCTTCGTGACGGCCAACCGCGACAGGCCGGACGCGACCCTGATGCTCAGGCTCACCGAGCCTGCGGCGGGCTGGATGTCGGAGCTCTACAAGTGGTTGGCGGCCCAGCCGGCGTTCGCCTGCCGAGTGCTGGCGGTGCGCGGGCCTCTCGACGCCGAGGCCTACGCGGCGCTGATCGCGGCGTCGCACTGGTTCGCCACCGCCGCCAATGCGGAGGGCCTCTCACTGGCGATGCAGGACTTCCTGGCGGCCGGGCGGCCGGCGATCGCGCCGCGGCACACCGCCATGGCCGACCACGTCGACGCCGAAAACGCCCTTGTCGTCTTCGCCGACGAGGAGGACTGGCGCTGGCCGACGGACCCGGAGGATGGCGGCTGGAGCTGGACCCAGCATCCCGACGACGTCGGCCTGACCACCCGCTGGCGGGTCTCCTGGTCGGGCCTCGTGACCGCCTTCGACGAGGCCTACAGGCTGACGACGGCGGTCCCCGAGGCCTATGCGCGCCTTTCCGCCGCCGCCGCGCGCCGGACGCGCGCCGCCTGCAGCGTCGAGGCCGCCGCCGCGGCGCTCGAGGCGCTGCTGGTGCGCGAACCGCCGCGGCCGGCGGGCGCCGGTCCCTCGCCGCTCATCCGGGACCTGGCGGCGGAATGATCTTCCTCACCCACACGGCCTTCGACGACGCGAGCATCAAGGACAACTATGGCGCGCCGCAGTACAGCTATCACTTCGTGATGCGCGCGTTCGAGCCGGTGCTCGACCGGCTCGGCCGGCGCCAGCCCATCGCCTCGCCGCTGCGCGAGGCCGACGCGATCCACGCCGCCGCGCAGGCGCGGGCCGAGGAGTGCCTGCTCCTGTCCTTCAGCCCGCCGCACCAGACGCCGCTGGGTCTCGCATGTCCCACCATCCCGGTGTTCGCCTGGGAATACGACACCATCCCCGACGAGAGCTGGACGGTCGATCCGCGCCATGACTGGCGCCATGTGCTGGCGCGGACGGGGAGCGCGCTCACCCTCTGCCGCGCCGCCGCCGATGCGGTCCGGCGCAGCCTGGGCGAAGACTATCCGATCTGGGTGACGCCGGCGCCGGTGTTCGACCGCTTCTCCGCCCTGCGGACCGAGGCCCGGGGCTGGCGCGCGCCGTTCGACCTCGACCTCGAAGGGGCTTTGGCCCTCGACGTGAGCGCGACCGACCTGGCGCCGTTCCGGCCGGAGCAGCCGAAGTCGCAGGCGGCGCGCGCCCTGCAGATGCTCGATTTCGCCAGCCGCCGCGGACGCGCGGCGCGGCCGGCGCGCCTCGAAGGTGTCGTCTACACTTCGGTGCTCTGCCCGCGGGACGCGCGCAAGAACTGGCAGGACATGGTGGCGGCCTTCGTCTGGGCCTTTCGCCGGACGCCCACCGCGACGCTCGTCCTGAAGCTCACCCAGGCAGGCCTCGATGAGGCGCTGGCGCCGATCCTGCGTTTCGTGGGCGGGCTCGGCGATTTCGCCTGCCGCATCGTCCTGGTTCACGGCCTGCTGTCGGACGAGGCCTATGCCGCGCTGATCGACGCGACGAGCTATGCGGTGAACACCTCGGTCGGCGAGGGCCAGTGCATGCCGCTGGTGGAGTACATGACCTGCGGGCGTCCCGCCGTGGCCCCAACGCACACCGCCATGCTCGATTACATCACCGCCGAGAACGCCTTCGTCGTCGCCAGCCAGCAGCGCAGCGCGATCTGGCCGCACGACGACCGCGGCCTGCACCGCAGCCGCAACCACCTTGTCAGCTTCGCGGACCTGGTGCGGGCCTACCGCCAGAGCTACGAAGCGGCCCTGGCCCCCGCGCGATACGCGCGAATGTCGGCGGCCGCGATCGACTCGGTGCGGGCCTTCTGCTCCGAAGACGTGGTGGCGGCGCGACTGACGGAGCTGCTGGAATGGCGGCGGTCTTCCGAGGGTCGCGAGCGCAGGATGGCATGAGATGATCGTGCTCGACTACGCCAACTACGACGCCTCGCGCCTGAAGGAGAACTTCGGCGCGCCGGAATACAGCTATCTGTTCGTCAAGAACGCTTTCCGCCACGTGCTCGAACGCGTCGGGCGGCGCATCGAGGTCAAGGACCCCGCGCAGGAGGTGGACGCCGTCTATCGGGCGGCGCAGGCGCGCGGCGAGCCTTGCGTCTTCCTGCCCTTCTGCCCGCCGAACACCGCCCCCGTCGGCTTTGACTGCCCGACCGTTCCGGTCTTCGCCTGGGAGTACGATCGACTCCCCGACGAGATCTGGAACAATGATCCCAGCGAGGACTGGACGGGAGTGCTCGCCCGCGCCAGCGGCGCGATCACCCACTGCCAATTCGCGGGACAGGCGGTCCGGCGCGCCATGGGGGAAGGGTTCCCGATCGCGGTGATCCCGGCGCCGCTGTTCGAGACCTACGCCCGCGCGAGCACGCCCGCGCGCGGCTGGCGCGAGCCGTTCGAGCTGGTGGTCGAGGGCGGCCTGGCGCTCGACGCCGGGAATGTCGACCTCGATCCCTTCCGCCCCGATCGGCCGAGGGCGGAGGCGATGCGGCTGCTACGCGTTCTGGAGAACGCCGCCGGAGACCGGGCCCGCGCCCCGCAGCGGCCGCAGTTGGAAGGCGTCGTCTACACCGCCGTGTTCAACCCGTACGACGGGCGCAAGAACTGGCTGGACCTCATCGCCGGCTTCGTCTGGGCCTTCCGCCGCACGCCGACAGCGACGCTGCTCCTGAAGTTGACGCGCTATGACCTGGAGGACGGGCTCTATCGCGTCCTGCAGCACCTCAGCACCCTGGGCGCCTTCGACTGCCGCGTCGTGCTGATTCAGGGCCTGCTCTCCGACGTCGCCTATCGGGCGCTGATCGACGCCACGAGCTACGCCGTCAACACCGCCTACGGCGAGGGCCAGTGTCTTCCGCTGATGGAGTACATGGCCGCCGGACGCCCCGCGGTAGCGCCGGCCCACACGGCCATGCTGGACTATGTCTCGCCGGAGAACGCCTTCGTAGTCGCCAGCAGCCTGCGCCAGATGTGGTGGCCGCACGACGAGCGCCGGGCGATGCGCTGCCACCACCGCCTGATCAGCTTCGTCGACTATGTGCGGCAGTGCCGGGCGAGCTACCGGCTGGCCCGCGACGACGCTTCGGCCTACGGCCGAATGTCGGAAGCGGCCTCGCGGGCGATGCGCGCCTTCTGCTCGGACGAGGTGGCGACGGAGCGGCTGCGCGACATGCTGGGGCGACTGACGAGGCCCGTGGCGGCTGCGGTCTGAGGCGTCAGCTTCCAGCCCTCGCTTCCCGCAGATGATGGTGGAGCATCTCATCCAGCAGGTCGCGCCAGGCGATCCGGGGCGTCCAGCCCAGGCGCTCGCGCGCCCGGTGCGCGTCGCCACACAGGCGGACGACGTCGAAGGGGCGCAGGGCCGAGGGCTCGGAGACGATCTCGCAGGAAACGCCGGCCAGCTCCAGCACGTCGGAGACGATGGTCTCGATCGTCCGGGCGACCCCCGAGGCGATGTTGAGCACGCCGTCGCCCTCGACCTCGTCGAACCGCTCGATCATCGTGCAGTAGGCGTCGCAGACGTCGTACACGTGCAGGAAGTCCCGCGCCCGATCCAGGGCGCCCAGACGCAGAACGGGCTCTTGCTGGCCGGTCGCGATCCGCGCCGCTTGGTAGACGATCCGCGGGACCACGAAGCGCGGCTCCTGGGACGGGCCCGTATGGTTGAACGGGCGAGCCCGCAGCAGGCGCAGGCCGCGTAGCGCCAGTTCCTCCAGGGCGAGCTCGGCGGCGGCCTTGGTCACCGCGTAGACGTTGGCCGGGCGCAGTGGGGCGTCTTCGGCGAGCTGGGCCTGGGTGTTGCCGGAGACCCCATAGACCTCGCCGCTGGAGACGTGGAGCACCCGGCAGTCCGGCGCGAACTCCAGCACGGCTTCGGCGAGCCGCGCCACGCCCATCACATTGACGCGCCAGGCGAGCTCGCCGCCCGCCTGGGCCTCCTGCACGTGGGTGAGCCCGGCCAGTTGCAGCAGCGCGGTGGGCCGCACGCCTTCCACCAGGGCGCGGATGCTGGCGGGGTCGAGCAGGTCTAGCCTGGCGTACTCGGCGGCTTCGACGTCCGCTGTCTGCGGACCGGCCACGACGATCCGGGCGGCCGGGAAGCGCAGGCGCAGCCGGCCGACGAGCTCGCGGCCCACGAACCCCGTTCCGCCGGTGATCAGGATTGTGCCGTCCAGCGGCCGCGGCAGCGTGAGGGCGAGCTTGCCGACGTGGGTGGCCTGGCTCAACTGGCGCAGCGCCTCGGGGGCCTGGCGCACGTCGCGAGCGGTCACCGGCAGCGGCGCCAGTTCGC
>CBJNAS010000026.1:0-18505 GCA_966434565.1 uncultured Phenylobacterium sp. | reverse complement strand
GCTCCAGGATCTCGCCGCGCACGTCGACGGTGATCTTCTTCGACAGGTCGCCGCGGGCCACCGCGGTAGTCACCTCGGCGATGTTGCGCACCTGGCCGGTGAGGTTGCCGGCCATCAGGTTCACGTTGTCGGTCAGCTCCTTCCAGGCGCCGGTGACGCCCTTCACCTGGGCCTGGCCGCCCAGCTTGCCCTCGGTGCCGACTTCCCGCGCCACGCGGGTCACTTCCGAGGCGAAGGAGTTCAGCTGGTCCACCATGGTGTTGATGGTGTTCTTCAGCTCCAGCACCTCGCCTTTCACGTCGACGGTGATCTTGCGCGAGAGGTCGCCGTTCGCGACCGCGGTGGTCACCTCGGCGATGTTGCGCACCTGGCCGGTCAGGTTGGCGGCCATCAGGTTGACGTTGTCGGTCAGGTCCTTCCAGGCGCCGGCGACGCCCTTCACCTGGGCCTGGCCGCCCAGCTTGCCCTCGGTGCCGACTTCCCGAGCCACGCGAGTCACTTCCGACACGAACGAGCCCAGCTGGCCGACCATGGTGTTCACCACCTTGCCGGTGCGCAGGAACTCGCCGCGCAGCGGCCGCTCCTCGTTCTCCAGGTCCATGGTCTGGGAGAGGTCGCCCTTGGCCACGGCGCCGATCACGCGGGCCATCTCGGCGGTCGGGTGCACCATGTCGGCGATCAGCGCATTAACCGCGTCGACGCTCGCGGCCCACGACCCCTGGGCGCCCGGCAGCTTGGCGCGGTGGTTGATCTTGCCCTGGCGGCCAACGGCCTCGCCCAGCCGGTCGAACTCCTTGCTCATGCGGTCGTTCAGCTCGACCACGTCGTTGAAGGCCTCGGCGATCTCGCCGCCGATGCCGGTCAGGCCTTTCGGCAGCCGGACCGAGAAGTCGCCGCGGCGGAAGGCGCGGAGCGCGGCGAGCAGCTCTGTGGTGGCCACCTCGGATTCAGGCCGGGTGGCGCGGACGGAGCGCTTCGACTTGACGGCAGGCTTAGTGGCGGCCCGCGTCTTGACCTCGGCTTGCGGCATGGTTCCCCCGGCGATTGCGTTGCGCGACGTCGGGGCCATGAATTGACGCGCCGAGACTCCCCTCGACGTCGACAACGCACACCCCCGCCCTGGCAGGTTCAACAACGGATGGCGGAGCCAGGTTCCAGCGGAGCCGCGATCTTTTTTCGGATTCGCGAGGCTAGCCCGCTAACCTGCAGCGGCTCAGCCGGGCGGCGCAGGCGCGGGAGGCCGCCCGGATCCTGCGGGATTAGACCGAAATCCGAGCAAAAACAACCTTCAGCACAGGCGGACCGAGGCGCGGAACCGCAGCCTGAGGCCTCCGTTTCGGGAGGCGGGCGAGCCTGCCCCGCTTGGGAAAGCGCCACGTATGTCGCATCCCTGTGACGACGCCGCCTTCGAGCCGCCGCCCGAGGCGGAGGCCTTCTACGCCGAAAGCCTGAAGCTGCTGAACGAGTCGCAGATCCCGTTCCTGCTCTCCGGCACCTATGCGGTGACGGCCTACACCGGCATCACCCGGCCGACCAAGGACCTCGACGTCTTCTGCAAGGCCGGCGACTTCCCGAAGATCCTGGCCTTCTTCCAGGCCCGCGGCTACCGCACCGATGTGGAGGACGAGCGCTGGATCGCCAAGGTCTGGAGCGGCCAGCGCTTCTTCGACGTGATCTTCGCCATGTCGAACGGGACCGCGCCGATCACCGACGCCTGGTTCGGCGACAACCCGACCATCGAGGTCTACGGGACCACCGCGCGGATCACCCCGCCCACCGAGCTGATCGTCTCGAAGATGTTCATCCAGGACCGTTACCGCTACGACGGCGCGGACGTGGCCCATGTGATCCTGCGCGCCCACGACCGCATCGACTGGCAGCGGCTGCTCCGCTACATGGAGCCCTACTGGGAGGTGCTGCTGACCCACCTCCTGAACTTCCGCTTCATCTATCCCACCGAGCGCGACCTGATCCCGCGCGAGCTGATGACCGAGCTCACCGAGCGCCTGCAGGCCCAGGTCGGCCTGCCGCCGGCGCGGGTGAGGGTCTGCCGCGGCCGCCTGTTCAGCCCGCGCGACTACGTCACCGACATCACCGAATGGGGCTTCGCCGACGTCGTCGGCAAGGGCCTGGAGGAACGGCATGAGCCTATCGCATGACGCCCCGCCGCCTCCGGGCCCGATCCGGCTGGCGGCGGTCGGCGACCTGCACGTCGGCGAGAACGCGGCCCATCCCTACCGCGAGCTGTTCGCCCGCATCGGGCAGGAGGCCGACGTGCTGGCGCTGTGCGGCGACCTGACCAACTTCGGCAAGACGTCGGAGGCCGAGATCCTGGCCGAGGACCTGCAGGCCTGCCGGATCCCCGTCGTGGGGGTGCTGGGCAACCACGACCACGAATGCGGCCAGCCGCAGGAGGTCAGCCGCATCCTGCACCAGGCTGGCGTCAAGCTGCTGGAGGGCGAAGCCTACGAGATCGCCGGCGTCGGCTTCGCCGGCGGCAAGGGCTTCATCGGCGGCTACGGGCGCAACATGCTGACCGCCTTCGGCGAGCCGGCGATCAAGGCCTTCGTCCAGGCCTCGATCGACGAGAACCTGAAGCTGGAGAGTTCGCTGCGCATGCTGAAAACCGAGCGGACGGTGGTGGTACTGCACTATTCGCCGATCGCCGAGACCCTCGACGGCGAGCCGCCGGAGATCTTCCCCTTCCTCGGCTCCGCGCGCATGGGCGAGACCATCGACCGCTTCGACGGCGTGAAGCTGGTCGTCCACGGCCACGCCCACTCGGGCGTCTACCGCGGCCGCACCCCGCGCGGGGCGCCGGTCTACAACGTCGCGCGGCCGGTGCTGCTGAGGGAGTTCGAGCGGGAGTTCGTGGTCTTCGAGGTGTGAGGCTCCACGAACATTTCTTCCGCTCGTCCCCGCGAAAACGGGTCTTCCGCTCGTCCCCGCGAAAGCGGGGATCCAGGTTTTTTTCTCGGCGACTTTCTGAACGCCTCGGCTTTTTCGAACACAAAAAACCTGGGCTCCCGCTTTCGCGGGAGTGACCGGCGTAAAGGCCCCTCAGTTCAACATGGCCTCCGCGTTCTCTTCAGGCTCGAAGCTGCGGGCCTCGCGTAGGATGGAGACGCCGAACTCGGCGGTTTCCGGGGCCGGACGCAGCTTCGCCTCGATGACGCAGACCACCCCGTCGGGTCGATAGTCGATGGTCACCCCGCCATTCAGGTCCGCGGCCAAGCCCCTCTGGATCAGCCGCGTGCCGAAGCCGGTGCGCCGCGGTCGTTTGACCGGCGGTCCGCCGATCTCGCGCCAGACGATCCGCAAGGCGGCGTCGCCGCCGCTCCCCGTCAAGGTCCATTTCAGCTCGATCCAGCCGCTGGGCGTCGACAGGGCGCCGTACTTGGCCGCATTGGTGGCGAGCTCATGGAAGGCGAGCGCCACGGCGATCGCGGTCTTCGGCGGCAGCTGCACCTGTGGTCCGTCGGCGCGGATCCGCCGGTCCCCCTCCCCGGAGTCGAACGGCACGCCGGCCAGGGCGGCGATCTCCCGCAGGTCGGCGCCCGACCACTGGGTGTCGGTCAGCACGTCGTGCGCCTTGGACAGCGCCAGGATCCGGGCCGTCAGGCTGTCGCGCATGTTTTCCGGCGGCTCCTCGGTCCTGAGGCTGAGCGTGGCGATCGCCTGCACCGTCGCCAGCGTGTTCTTCACGCGATGATTCAGCTCGTTGACCATCAGGGTCAGCCGTTCGCGGTCGCGGTGCTCGCGGGTGACGTTGGCGTTGGTGCCGAACCAGCGGACGATCCGCCCGCCTTCGTCCCGCAGCGGCACGACCTGGGTCAGGAACGGCCGGAACACCCCGTCGGCGCCCTTCAGCGGAAACGTCATCTCGAAAGGCTCGCCTGTCTCAAGGCAATGGCGCCAGCGGCTGTTCACCTCCGGCAGCAGGTCCGGGTCGACCGCCCGCTCCCACCCCCAGCCCCGCATCTGCGCGAATGTCGAGCCCGTGTAGTCGTACCAGCGCGAGTTGTACCAGACGACCTCCCCATCGGGCCTGGCCATCCAGCACAGGGTCGGGATGTTGTCAGCCAGCGTCCGGAAGCGCTCCTCCGCCGCCCGCAGCTCTTCGAGCCGTTCACGCGCCTCGTACTGGCGCCGCCGGCCGCGCATCGCCGTCTGCGCCACGCTGATCAGGGTGGTCGGATGGAACGGCCGCTCCAGGAAGGTGACGTTGCCGAGCGCCTTGGTGAGCCGTGCGACCGCCGGGTTGCGCTCCAGGTCGCCGCCGCGTTGCGCCAGGATGACGATGGGGAAGTCCGACCATGCCGGCTGCGCGTCGACCCAGCGCGCCAGGTCGCTGTAGTCCTGGTCGTGCAGCGCTTCCTCGACGATGATCGCAAACCCCGCGCCCTCGCGCAGGTCGCGCATAAGGCCGGCCATGTTGGCGCAGATGGCGTGGGGGATTTCGGCTTCGAAAAGGATCTGGGCGGCCACGGCGGCGTCGCGGCCCCGGGGCGCCAGGATCAGCGCGCGCTCCGGCGTCCGTTCGCAGGCGCTCGTCATTCCGGGCCTTTCGCCATCAGCCGGTTTTCCATGCCCACGAACTCCGGTACGCCACGCAACACGCCCTGGAACTGCTCCAGCGGCGGGCCCACCTGCAGGCCGGCATCGCCGATCTGGTATTCGCGGATGCTGCGCTCGTGCCCGCCGGAGCGCTTCTTCACGACCGACATCGCCCGCCGCATCTGGCCGAACGCCTCGAAATAGCGGAGCAGCAGCACCGTATCGGCGAGATAGGTCACCTCGACCGGCGCGCGCATGTCGCCGACCAGCCCGTGCTGGGCGACCGTCAGGAAGGTCGTCGCGCCCTGCCGGTTCAGGAACTGCAGCAGCTCGTGGATGTGGAGCAACAGGAAGTGCTCCTCCGGCATCGCGGCCTGATAGCCGTTGAGGCTGTCGATGACGACGGTGGCCGCGCCGGTGCGGCCGACGCACTCGCGGACCTTGGCCGTGAACTCGCCGGGCGACAGCTCGGCGGCGTCGACCTGCTCGATCAGCAGCGACCCGGCCACCATCAGGCCGGCGAGGTCGAAGCCGAGCGCCCGGGCGCGGTCGACGAGCAGGCCCTTTTCCTCGTCAAAGATGAACAGCGCCGCCTTTTCGCCGCGCTGCACCGCCGCCACCGCGAAATAGAGCGCCAGCAGCGACTTGCCCGCCCCCGCCGGACCAAGGATCAGGCAGCTCGTGCCGCGCTCGATGCCGCCGCCCAGCAGCGCGTCCAGACCGTCGACCCCGCTCGCCAGTGGCGTGCGAACGAAGTCCGTCTGGTGCTCGCTCGAGATCAGGCGGGGGAAGACCTCGATCCCGCCCCGCCGAATGGTGAAGTCGTGAAAGCCGCCGCGATAGGAACGGCCCCGGTACTTGATCACCCGCGCCCGCCGCCGCTCGGCCCCGTACTCCGGCGCCAGCTCCTCCAGCCGGATCACGCCGTGCGCCACGCTGTGCACCGTCTTGTCCAGGATCTCCGCCGTCAGGTCGTCCAGCAGCAGCACCGTCGCGCCGTGCTGGGCGAAATAGTGCTTCAGCGCCAGGACCTGGCGACGATAGCGCAGCGAGCTTTGCGCCAGCAGGCGGAACTCCGAGAGGCTGTCGATCACGATCCGCTGCGGCCGCGATCGCTCAACCGCCTTCAGGATCAATTGCGTCGTCTCGCCGAGCTCGAGGTCGGAGGAATAGAGCAGGCTCTGCTGCTGCCGCTCGTCGAGCAGGCTCTCCGGCGGCGTCAGCTCGAAGACCTCGACGCCCTTGAGGTCCCAGCCGTGAGACGCGGCGCTGTCGCGAAGCTCCTCGGCAGTTTCCGACAAGGTCACATAGAGGGTCGGCTCGCCGAGCGCGGCGCCGGCGCGGACGAAGCTCAACGCCAGGGTCGTCTTTCCGGTCCCGGGACTGCCTTCCAGCAGAAACACCCGGTCCCGGGCCAGCCCCCCGCTCAGAATGTCGTCCAGACCCGGAACGCCCGTAGCCGCATCAACCGCCTTCGTCGCCACTCGATTCATCGCCCAGACTTCTGTTCCACCCAGCCGGGATCCCTCCTGCCACAGGTCGAAGAGCAGGACGGTCGGGAACCCGTCATACTGAAGCCGCAGGGCCGAACGTATGAAATGCCAAGCTGGTTCCGCCGTCGGATCCCGGCGCGAACGGTTGTCGAGGCCGGCCGCCCTGCCCGCGCGGCAGGACCACACGAGCCCAGGCTTTTTGGTGTTCGTAGGCCGAGGTGTTTCTCAGGCCTGCGAATCAAAGCGGGCCGCGAGAGATCTCGCGGCCCGCATGCTCAGGCTGAGATGGCCTGCGTCACTGATAGACCGGCTTGCCGTCCGGCCCGGTGACCTTCTTCCAGGACGCGCGGATCAGCGACTTCACCGAGGCCGGCAGCGGGACATAGTCGAGCTGCTGGGCGGCCGCGTCGCCGTTCTTGTAGGCCCAGTCGAAGAACTTCAGCACCTCGCGGCCCTTCTCGGGCTCGGACTGCTTGGCGGGAACCAGGATGAACGTGGCGCCGGTGATCGGCCAGGCGTTCGCGCCCGTCTGGTCGAGCAGCAGCAGGTAGAAGCCGGGAGCCGAGCTCCACTTGGCGCCCGCCGCGGCGGCGGCGAAGTTCTCCGCGGTCGGAGCCACAAACTGCCCCGCCTTGTTCTGCAGCTGGGTGTAGGTGAGGTTGTTCTGCTTGGCGTAGGCGTACTCGACATAGCCGATGGACCCGGTGGTCTGGCGCACGAAGGCGGCGACGCCGTCGTTGCCCTTGCCGCCCAAGCCGACCGGCCACTGGACCGAGTCATTGCCGCCGACCTGGCTGGCCCAGTGGGCCGCCTTCATGGTCAGGTAGCTGGTGAACAGGAAGGTGGTGCCCGAGCCGTCCGAGCGGTGGACGACGGTGATCGGCAGGTTCGGCAGCGCCACGCCCGGGTTGGTCTTCACCAGCAGCGGATCGTTCCACTTCTTGATCACGCCGCGATAGATGTCGGCCAGCTGCGTGCCGGTCAGCTTGATCTGGCCGGAATGGATGCCCGGCAGGTTCACGACGGGCACGACTCCGCCCACCACGGTCGGGAACATGACCAGGCCGCCGGTGGCCAGATCGTCCGGCTTCAGCGGCTTGTCGCTGGCGCCGAAGTCGACGGTGCTGGCGTTGATCTGCTTGATGCCGCCGCCGGAGCCGATCGCCTGGTAGTTCAGCGACGTGCCGGTCTGCCCCTTATAGGCTTCCGCCCACTTCGAATAGACCGGCGCCGGGAAGGTCGCGCCCGCCCCGGAAATGGTCGCCGCCTGCGCCAGCGTCGCAGCGCCGGCGATCAGGGCCGCGCCGAAGGCCGCCCCCAAGGTCTTCAACATGGTTTTCTCCAGAGTTCAGAGCGCCCCAATCCATGCCGCTCTTGCGCGGCTGCATTAGCAACGCTGTGTCTCAGTTTGGTGACATTTTCCGCCGGCTGAGGATTTGCGCCCACAGCCTTTGCGAGAACCTCAGGGCCGGCTCGCGAGCGTCATCTATCTGTCATCGGACTGTCGGCGAGCCGTCACACAGCCCCGCTAGACCCCCGGCCGGACGAGTTGGGCGGGCCGCGTTGTGGGGCCGTCCTTGTCGTCGCCAATACGAAACCGGGGGATAGATGCAGATGACCCACCTCACGAAGGCGCAATCCCGCGCCACGCGCGCCGCCGTCTTTGCGCTACTGATGGCCAGCACCGCAAGCGCGGCGCTCCCGGCGCCCAAGCACCACGCGCGCGCCGCCCATCCGGACGCGGCGTTGGAAGCCGAGGTGAAGGCGCTCCGCGAAGAGGTCGAGACCCTCAAGGCGACCGTCGCCGCCCACGAGCAAGCTGAGGCCCAGCCGGCCGCCCAGGTCCAGGCGCAACAGGCTCAGCTCGACACGCTCGGCCAGCAGGTCGCCGACGTGAAGCAGGCGCAGGAAGCCCAGGCCTCCGACATCATCAGCCTGAAGGCCCCGCCGTCCGGCGCGACCGTCGTCCCGAGCCTGCCGAACGGCAAGCTGGCGCTGGCCAGCGCCGACGGCCGGTTCACCGCCAACATGCGCGCCATCGTCATGTTCGACGCCGGCAAGTACTTCCAGGACCACAACAACCCGTCGGCGACGGTGGGCCGCGCCCTGAACAGCGGCACCAACTTCCGCCGCGCCCGCTTCGGCATCGACGGCAAGCTGTTCAAGGACTTCGACTACGCCCTGATCTACGAGTTCGGCGGCTCGGGCGCCGAGGACGCCGGCCACATCCAGGAAGCCTGGGCGCAGTACACGGCGCTGAAGCCCTGGCGGATCCGCCTGGGCGCCTTCGAGCCCAACATCGGCCTGGCCGCGGCGGTCTCCACCAGCCAGATGCCGCTGCTCGAGCGTCCGGGTCCGGCGGAAATCGCGCGCAACGTCGCCGCCGGCGATTCGCGCAGCGCCCTGCAGGTGGCCGGCAACGGCGTCTTCGGCGAAGGCGACTCCGGGCTGGCCGCGCGCTGGTTCGCCTCGACGGCCGTCACCGGCAACACGGTGGGCACGATCAACTCCACCGGCGGCGCGACCGCCCAGCCGTTCAGCGAGCAGACCGCCTGGATCGGCCGCGTGGCCATCGCGCCCTTCCAGTCCACCGACTGGCAGGCCCACCTCGGCCTGAACGCCCAGTATGTCTTCCACCCGAACGACACGACCGGCGTCGCCACCCTGAGCAGCCGCAGCCCAATCCAGCTGCGCGACCGTCCGGAGCTGCGTCTCGACGCGACCCGCCTGATCGACACCGGCGCAATCGACGCTCGCCATGCGAGCGTGATCGGCGGCGAAGGCGGCCTGACCGTCCGGAACTTCCTGCTGGAAGGCGAGTACTTCCGCTACAACATCGAGCGCCGCAACACGACCGTCGCCCTGGCCGATCCGCACTTCCACGGCTGGTACGTGCAGGGCGTGTGGGTGCTGACCGGCGAGCCCAGGCCCTACAACCCGGCCGAAGCCCGCTTCGACGCGCCGAAGATGGCCTACAACTTCAACCCGGCGGCCGGCACCTGGGGGACCTGGGAGCTCGCGGCCCGCTACTCCGACACCGACCTGAACTTCCACCAGGGCTCGACGGGCGTGAAGGCCGGCGCGGACGCGATCCGCGGCGGCGAGCAGAAGATCGCCACGGTCGGCCTGAACTGGTACCTGAACCCCGACATCCGCTTCATGCTGGACTACCAGCACGTCCGGATCGACCGGCTGAACGGCGCCGGCGTGCAGGTCGGCCAGAAGTACAACACCATCGCGCTGCGCAGCCAGCTGACCTTCTAAGGGCCCCTCGACCGAGGAACCTGGCCGCCGCGGACCTCGCGTCCGCGGCGGCTTACGTTTGTCGCGACACAACGCCGGGCGGCCCAGCCGCCCGGCGTTTTGCCGTTCCGAGCCCAGGAACGCAGCGCCGGCGCCACATTCGAAATCTTGCATCGGGGGGCCGGTGCAACCGCTGCGGAACGGCGCCATATGTGAAGCCCTGACTCACTTTTGACGTGTTCTGAGGGCGTAAAAAGCCTCCGATGTCCTCTCCCACCCTCCGCCCGTCCTGCAGCCGACGGGCCCTGCTGACGGCTCTCACCGCATTCGGCTCCAGCGTTCTCGGTCTCGCCGGCGCACGGGCCCAGGAGCCGCCGCTCCCGGTCCTGCCGACCATCCCGCCCGCGCCGCCGCCGCCGCTAAGCCCGGCGCAGCTCGCGCTCGCCGTCCGCACGCTGAACGCCGCCGAGACCCACGGGCTGGAGCGGCGTCACCTCGTCCTCTCCGACCCGCCGGACACCATCGCCGTCGCCGAGGCGCTGCTGCGCTACGCCAAGGAGGTCCACGCAGGCCGCCTCGCGCCCGGCGATTTCCTGCCGGAATGGGGCGTGCGCCCGCCGCCCTACGATCCCCGCGGCGACTACGCCGACGCCGTCGCCGCCGACCGCCTCGAGGCGTGGCTGGACAGCCTGCCGCCGGCCTATTCGGGCTACAACGCCCTGCGCCGGGGACTGGCGACCTACCGCGGCATCGCCGCCCGCGGCGGCTGGAAGCCCGTGCCGGCCGGTCCCGCCTTCGGCCTGGGGACGAAGGGCGTGCGCGCCGCGGCGCTGCGGGCCCGGCTCGCCGTCGAGGACAGCGCGGTCGATTCGACGGGCCCTGCCGTGGTCGACGCCGAGCTGCAGCAGGCGGTCGTGCGCGCCCAGCGGCGGTTCGGCCTGAAGCCCGACGGCGTGGTCACGCCGGAGACGCTGGCGGCCCTCAAC
This sequence comes from uncultured Phenylobacterium sp., assembly GCA_966434565.1. Taxonomy (GTDB): domain Bacteria; phylum Pseudomonadota; class Alphaproteobacteria; order Caulobacterales; family Caulobacteraceae; genus Phenylobacterium. The sequence continues at coordinate 8,226 of CBJNAS010000026.1, read as the reverse complement.
CAGCCGGTGGGCCAGCGCGTGCTGCAGATCCTCGCCAACCTCGAGCGCTGGCGCTGGCTGCCGCCGTCGATGCCGGCGACTCGTCTGCAGGTGAACTCCGGGGCGGCGATCGTCACCCTGTTCCAGGACGACAAGCCGATGCTGTCGATGAAGGCGGTGTCCGGCAAGGTCGGCGACGAGACGCCGATGCTGTTCTCAAAAATCCACTCGATCGTCTTCAACCCGCCCTGGAACGTGCCGAGCTCGATCGCCACCAAGGAGCTGTGGCCGAAGGAGAAGAAGAGCCCGGGCTACCTGCGCCGCAGCGGCTTCGTGGTGATCCACACCGACGACGGCGGTATGCGGCTGCAGCAGAAGGCGGGCGCCAAGAGCGCGCTCGGCCGCTTCAAGTTCGATTTCGACAATCCCTATGGCGTCTATCTGCACGACACCCCCACCCAGAGCACCTTCTCCCGCTATGGCCGCCAGGCGAGCCATGGCTGCGTGCGCCTGGAAAAGCCCAAGGCCCTGGCCGAAGCCCTGCTGGCCGGCGATCCCGCCTGGAGCGCCGACGCCATCGCCGCCGCGGTCGGGAAGGACGACACCATCCGCGTGCGCCTGGCCCATCAGGTCCCGGTGTTCATCTTCTACTGGACGGCCTTCGCCGGGCCGGACGGGTCGATGAATTTCCGCACCGATCCCTATAATTGGGACCGGCTGCTGCTGCAGCGAATCGGGGTGCTCGAGGCGCCCAGGGAGTCTCCGCTATGAAGTCTATGGGTCAGATCCTGCTGCTGGTCGGCGGACTGGTGCTGGCGCTGCTGGTGGGCATCCTGATCGGTCGCGGCCAGCGGGCCGAGCCGACGCCGGCGGGCAACGCCGCGGCGGTGCAGATCACCACCGCCCCCCCGCCGGTCACCGCCCCGTCCCAGCCGCTGCCGGCCTCGCTGCCGCCCCCCGCCCTGCCCGCGCCCAAGCCCGCGCCGGACCAGCAGGTGCAGGAAGACGCCGCCGCCGTCGGCATGACCACCCGCGAGCCCGCCGACCAGGGCGAAGCCCCCGCCCCGAAGAGCGCGGCGGGCGACAGCAGTCAGCCGCAATCGCAGCCGGTCGGGTGAGCGGAACGCCCCCTCCTACGCCCCCGTCCATTGGCGGACGCGAGCCACGTCGACGTGGACGAAGTTGGAGACCGGATAGTAGCCGACGCCGCCGGCGGAGACGTCGAGGGCGGCCTTGCGCAGGTTGCGCAGCTCGACCCCCTCGATCCGCACGTCGATGGCCTTGCCCAGCATGTGCTGGCTGTGCTCGGCGACGCCGAAGCTGCGGGCGTGCAGCATGGCGTTGGTCCGCGGCGAGCGATAGCCGGAGATCACCTGGTAGGGCCGGCCGGTATCGAGGCGCGCGCTGATCGCGTGCAGCGCATCGAACAGGCGTGGATCCATGACGTGCTCTTCGCCGTTACGCCAATCGCGCAGCACGCGCATGGCCTCGGCCAGGGCATCGGGCACGTAGGTTCCGTTGGTGTAGAAGACCTCGTTGAAGGTGTCGCCCGTATGCAGGTTGTGCAGCGCCGCACGCCTCACCCCGCTGATCCCCTGGGCCCGGACGATGGCCGGGGCGGCGATGGCGGCCACGGCGGCGCCGGCTCCCAACAGGAGTCCGCGGCGTTCGAGATTGGTCTGCATTCGGCACTGACCCCGAGCTTGTTTCCGTAGCACCCCAGGCCGGGCCAAGATTTGGGCCAGGAGCCTTAAGGTCAACCTAAACAATCGTGAGGTGCGACGTCCTGCCGCGCCCCCTGAATTGGGGGCATTCAAGGTGAAGCTCGCAAAAAACCCCGCCCGGAGTGACATCCGATCCGATTGGTTCGGACGTCACTCAGGACACCTTGAGTTCAGAGCATTTTCTTCGCCGAACTGACGGCCACTTCGGCGGAATATGCTCTGGCGTCCGGCCCGCGGGGTTTCCTGTCGGCCAAGTGCGAGAGCGCCCGGGGCGCCCCTCGCCCTATTTCAGGTGCTGCGCCAGGTGCTTGTTCATCTCGAACATCGAGACGCGATCCTTGCCGCCGAAAACAGGCTTCAGCTTGGCGTCGGCGACGATCTCGCGCTTGTTCTCGGGATTCTGAAGGTTGTTCTTCTTGATGTAGTCCCAGATCTTGGAAACCACTTCACCCCGGGACAGCTGGCCCGGACCGACGACGGCGGCAAGCTCCGACGACGGCGTGAGCGGCTTCTGCAGGGCGTTGGTTTTCTTCGTATCGGCCATGGTTCTCCCCCAGCTGGATTGAGGCGTCCGCCCCTTCTGGTGCTCAAGGGCTGAGTCGCTTGACGCATCCTAGGCGCCTCCCGCGCGGCGCGCCACCGCGAGAAGTGCGTTCAGCGCCCGGACGGAAGGCGAAATCAGCGGAAATCGCGTTCGGGCCGGCCGCGATCGGCGGATCGGCGCGGGGAATCCTCTCCGTCCGGACGGTTCATCGAGTCGTAGAGGGCCGCGGTGCGCGCCTCCGTCACGGGGTCCAGGGCGCGATTGCGGCGGGCGAACATCCAGGAGCCATAGGCGAGCGCCGCGCCCAGCACGATCAGCCCCCCCACCACGTCCATGACCGCGAAGAGCACGCCGCCGGCGTCCGCGCCCCCTCCGCCCGGGGTGGGGTGCGAAACCGATCGCAGGATGCCCCAGAAGGTTGTCATGGTCGCGCCCCAGAAGGCGGCGGCCAGCGCCCAGCCGATCCAGACGAACACATGCTCGCCCAGGCTGCGCTCCCGCGGCGCTTCGGACCGGCTCGGCCCCCGCGCCGCGGATCTGTCGTCGTACGGCCGGCTCTCCATTGCGCTTCTCCCTCTGCAACGCCGGTCGGGCCGGCGAATTCTGCAGGGAGCAACCGTCATTCCGCGAGCCGGTTCCCGGCTCGCGCGGCTCGCGCTCTCCTCGAGATGGCGCCTTCAGCTCTGTTCGGGAGGTCGTCCTGGCGCAGGGCTATAAGGCGTGCGGCTGGCGAAGCGCGCGGACGAACTCCACCAGGGCCGCGCGCGCGGCGCCTCGCGGAAGGGCGTTGTAGGCGCGCAGCAGCTCCAGCGCGCCCGGTTCGGCCAGCATCTCGGCGACCTCGTCGATGGCCCCGCTCGCCGGGCCGCCCTCGCCGAACATCTCCGCCACGGGGGCGTCGAGGGCCATGGCGATGCGCGCCAGCATCGAGGCGCTGACCCGGTTGGCGCCACGCTCGTACTTCTGGATCTGCTGGAAGGTCACCCCGGCCTCTTCGGCCAGCGCCTGCTGCGAAAGTCCGCGGAGCTTGCGCAGCAGCCGGATTCGCGCGCCCACGGCGACATCGACGGGATCGGCGGCGAGCTCGGGCTTGCGTATCATGGGCGTCATCCTGTCCTCGGCGGCTCCGGTCCGCCTAGTGCGTGGTCCGCGGAGCGCCGCCGACTTCGGCGTCTCGATCCGAAATCCAGTACGAGGCCTCCGCAAGGGCCGCGCCAACCGCGGCGCGCAGCCGTCCAAGTCCCGGCGTGTCCTGTTCCAGCAGGATGAGTTCATGCTCATAGGCGCTGAGCAGATCGACGAGATCTTCCGCCGCGGCGCGTGCGCGCTCGATTTCGATGTCGTTCATTCGCCCGCTCGCCGAGACCTCGGCGGCGCATAGCACGACTGCTCAGCTTGCGGAACAGCGGTTAACGACGCGCCGCGGAGGGGCGCGGCCGTCCGCCTGATCGCCGTTCAGTTGGCCGCGATGGCCCGCCCGGCGCTCTGGGCGGCGACCGCGGCCCGCCCTTCCTGCTCGGCGATGCGCCGGAAGGTCGCCAGCGCCTGGCCCACCACCTGGTCCATGTTGTAGTAGCGGTAGGTCGCCAGGCGGCCCACGAAATGGACGTTGGGCGTTTCCAGCGCGAGTCCTTCGTAGCGCTTGTAGAGGGCCTGGTTCTCCGGCCGGGGCACCGGATAATAGGGATCGCCCTCGGCGGTCGGATATTCGTAGGTGATGGTCGTGCGCCGGTGCGCCTGTCCCGTCATGTGCTTGTATTCGCTGATCCGGGTATGCGGCTCGGCGGGGTGCGGGTAGTTGACCACCGCGACCGGCTGGAACCACTGCTGATCGAGGGCCTCGTGCCGGAACCTCAGGCTGCGGTAGGGCAGCTTGCCGAACCTGAAATCGAAGAACTCGTCGATCGGTCCGGTGTAGACTAGCCGGTCCCAGACCGCCTCGTCACGCACGTCCTCGAAATCGACGCCCAGCTCCAGCGTGATTCCCGGCTGATCCAGCATGTTCTCGAACATCCGGGTGTAGCCGTCCGCCGGCATGTTCTGGAACTTGTCGAGGAAGTAGCGGTCGTCGGTGTCGGTGCGCGTGGCCACCCGGGCGGTCACCGAACGGTCGAGCTCGGAGGGATCCACGCCCCACTGCTTGCGGGTGTAGCCCTGGAAGAAGGTCTCGTAGAGCTCGGGCCCCACCGTCGAGACCACCACGTCCTTGGAGGTGCGGACCTTCTCCACCGGCTCGGCGCGGGCGGCGAGGAAGGCGGCGGCCGCCGCTTCCGTCGAGAGGTCCAGGCCGTAGAGCAGGTTGAGCGTTGTCCGGTTGATCGGCATGGGGACCAGCAGGCCGCCCTGTACGGAGGCCAGCACCCGGTGCTCATAAGGCCGCCAGCGGGTGAACTGCGACAGGTAGCCGGCCACCTCCTCGGAGTTGGTGTGGAAGATGTGCGGGCCGTAGCGGTGCATCAGCACGCCGCCCGCATCCTTCTCGTCATAGGCGTTGCCGCCGATGTGCCTGCGCCGGTCGACGAGCAGCACCCGCTTGCCGAGCTGGCTGGTCAGCCGCTCGGCCAGCACCGAGCCCGCGAAGCCCGCGCCAACGATCAGGTAGTCGAAGGGCTTGCGCCGGGAAGCCGGCCGCACCGCCAGAACGGCGGACGGCGCCTGCGCCCGGCGCTCGGCGGCCGCCTGCGCCTGTTGGGCCGTGGCGCGCGCGATCTCCTGGTTCATCCGCTGGAAGGTCTCGTCCCAGGAGTTCGCCTCGAGCGCCACGTCGATCGCCCGCAGCCACTCGCCCCGTGTCCGCGACAGCGCCAGCGCCTCGTCGCAGGCGGCGACGAAGGCTTTGGCGCTGTCGGCCACCTTCACCGCCTGCAGGTCGCCGTAGTGGCGCACCACGTCGACGATCGGGGTGGAGACGACCGGACGGCCGCCCGCCAGATACTCCGGCGTCTTGGTCGGGCTGATGAAGCGGGTCGATTCGTTGACCGCGAACGGCATCAGCGCCACGTCCCAGCCCGACAGATACTGCGGCAGCTCGTCGTAGCTCTTGCCGCCGAGGTAGTGCAGGTTACGTCGCCTGGGCAGGCTGGCCGGGTCGATCTTCGCCACCGGCCCGACGACGACCACGCTCCAGCCGGGCCGCGCGTCCGCAAGCGTGGCGAGCAGCTCGGGGTCCATCCGCTCGTCGACCACGCCGTAGAAGCCGAGCCGCGGCCAGGGGAGCCCGGCCTGGTCCTGCGGCTCGTGGCGTAGCGTGCGCGCCCGGGCGAAGTGGGCGCGATCCACGCTCGAGGGAAAGGGGTGGATGTTGGGGTGCCCGTCGCGCTTGGCTTCCCAGAGCGAATAGCCGCCGGTGAAAACCACGTCGGCCGTGGCCATCAGCTCGCGCTCCAGGCCTCTCAGCTCGGGCGGGGCGAACTTGAAGTTCGCCAGCTCGTCCATGCAGTCGTAGACCGTGCAGACCGCCCGCAGATGCCGCGAGAAGGGCAGCATCATCGGCGTGTAGTACCAGCGGACGATCTCGCCTTCCTCCCGCTGCAGCAGCTCGTCCAGCAGCTCGCGCAAGGCGGCCTCGCGCGCCTCGGCCGTCAGGCGCTCGGACAGCACCGGGGTGGCGATCAGCACGCCGCTATCGGGGCAGACGCGGCGCTCGAGCCGGGGCGACTGGACGTCGACCTGGACGACGGGCTCCTCCCAGAAGATCACGCGACGCCCTCTGGCGAAGCGCGTCATCAGGTGCTGCGGGCGCTGGAAGACGAAATTCCAACGCAGATGGGAGAAGCAGAGGAGGACCTGACGCCCGCGGGATCCCGACCCGACCTGAGGTTGCAAATGTGCAGCGCTTGGGTCACTCGGGACCCACTGAGTGTTCAAGGGCGCATTCCCTGTTCTGAAGCGGACACACGAAGCCCGGCCAGAAAACTCTCAGCAATCCCGAAGGTTCCGTGCTTCGAGCTACCTCCCCTGCGATTCCAGGACTATCAAAAGACACCGAACCGACAGCGGGCTTATTGCCCTATGTCGACCTGTCGACTGTTTAGTGCGTCACAGCTCTGTGCTGTCGCCGCAGCCCGCGTAGTCCTGCGCCATAGGCCGGGGCGCTCTCCCAGGCCAGGGCGTCGGCGACGATCTGGTCGAGGCCCGAGCGCTCGGCGCGCCAGCCGAGCAGCTCGCGCGCGCGGCCGGGGTCAGCCACCAGGCTGGGCGGATCGCCCGCGCGCCTGGCGCCCACGGTGTGCGGCACAGGCCGGCCCGCCGCCCGGGCGACCGCACGCACCACCTCCAGCACCGAGGCGCCCTGGCCCGTGCCGACGTTCGCCGCTTCGAAAGCGCCGACCGCCAGCGGCGCCTCCAGCGCCGCGACATGCGCCTCGGCCAGGTCGAGCACGTGGATGTAGTCGCGCAGGCAGGTTCCATCGGGGGTGTCGAAGTCGGAGCCGAACACGGTCAGCGGCTTGCCGTCGCCCAGCGCTGCGGCGATCGCCAGCGGGATCAGGTGGGTCTCCGGCTCGTGGCCCTCGCCGATCAGCCCGGACGGGTCGGCGCCGGCGGCGTTGAAGTAGCGCAGCGCCACCGCGCTCAGCCCATAGGCCTTGCACTGCGCCGCGATCAGCTGCTCGCAGGCCAGCTTGGTGTCGCCGTAAGGGCTGGCCGGGGCCTTCTCCGCCGTCTCCGGAATGGTCTCCAGCGCCCCGCGCCCGCCCTGGCCGTAGACCGCCGCGCTGGAGGAGAACACCAGCCGCCCGACGCCCGCCTGGCGCATCGCCCCGAGCAGGCTGACCGTGCCGGAGACGTTGTGCTCCCAGAACAGGTCGGGCTTCACCACCGAGCGGCCCACCTCGATCAGGCCGGCGAAGTGGATCACCGCGCTGACGCCGTGGTCGGCCATCGCCGCGCCGAGCGCCTGGCCGTCGCGGATGTCGCCGTGCACGAACGGGCCCCAGCGCACCGCCTCGCGGAAGCCCGAGCTCAGGTTGTCGTAGACCACCGGCGTATAGCCCCGCGCGTGCAGCGCCTTGGCTGTGTGCGACCCGATGTAGCCGGCTCCGCCGGTTACCAGCACGGCGGCTTGCGATCCCCGATCCATGGTCTGCCTAATTCCCTGTGTCAGAAGCCGGTTCCAGCCGTACAGCAAAGCTGCTAGCGCCGGCCAGGGCCAGGAACGTTTTGCACCGCTGCGGGCTTAAGCTGCGGGATGCACGGGAAAGCCAGGGTTCATGCGCGATCTGGAGCTGTGGGGCGGCCACGAATGCACCGTGAACCGAGTGCGCGACGCCTACCACGACCAGACGGTCCGCTCCGGGCATGAGCAGCGCCTGGACGACCTTGACCGTTTCGCGAGCCTCGGCCTCAAGGCCCTGCGCTATCCGGTGCTGTGGGAGCGCATCGCGCCCGATGCGCCTGGCGCGCTCGACTGGCGCTGGACGGACGAGCGGCTCGCGCGCGTTCGCGCGCTGGGCATGCGGCCGATCGCGGGACTGCTGCACCACGGCTCCGGCCCCCGCTACACCAGCCTGGTCGATCCGGACTTCCCGGCGCTGTTCGCCCGCTTCGCCCGCGCCGTCGCCGAGCGCTATCCCTGGATCGGCGACTGGACGCCGGTCAACGAGCCGCTGACCACGGCGCGCTTCACCGCCCTCTACGGCCACTGGCATCCGCACCTGGCGGACGAGCGCTCCTTCTGGGCGGCGCTGATCAACCAGGTCGAAGCGACGCGGCTGGCCATGGCCGAGATCCGCCGGGTCAATCCCGCCGCCCGGCTGGTGCAGACCGAGGACCTCGGGCGCACCTATGCGACGCGGCCGGCGGCCTACCAGGCCGACTTCGACAACGCCCGCCGCTGGATGAGCTGGGACCTGCTCGCGGGCCGGGTGGCGCACGGGCATCCATTCTGGGCGCGGCTGGATCGCCTCGGGTTCGGGGAGGGCCTGCGCGCGCTCGCCGACACGCCCCCCCCACCCGCTGTCGTTGGGGTCAACCACCACC
>CBJNAS010000025.1:0-18508 GCA_966434565.1 uncultured Phenylobacterium sp. | reverse complement strand
CTTTGACATTTCCCCCGCCCGGGTCGCGGCTTTGATGTTGATCCGGGAGAACCGGGGGTGCAGCCAGACGGCTTTAGGAGATGCGCTGTCCATCAACCGCGCAAGCGCCATGAAGCTCGTGAACTACCTGCAATCGCGCGGCCTCGTCAGGCGAGACACGAGCATGGATCTGCGCGCCAACGCCCTCCGCCTGACCGATGAAGGGGAGCGCCTTGTCGCGGAGATGGTGACAGCGCTGAGGCGCGTTGACCAACAGCTGCTTGCGGTGCTGACCCCCGAAGAAGCGGCGAACTTCACATCTCTGGTGCGACGCCTGAGGCATCGCACCGGACCACCTGAACGCTCCAGGGCGCGCTAACGCGAGGGCGACGAGGAGTCCGATTGCGTCGGTTGTATCTCAGGGATACAAAATCTGCGCATATGCTGGCCTTTCCGGCTTGCGGGATGGAACTGACAATGACGTGTGAAGCGCTCGAGTCGTCGCAGTATTTGCCCCGAACGTCGATTGACCGGCTTCTCAGGCCGCGAAGCGTCGCCATCGTGGGCGCGTCGGACCGTTCAGGCTCGCTGGGCGCATCTGTGCTCGCAAATCTTCTGCGCCAGGGCTTTCGCGGAGAGATCTATCTGGTCAATGCCAATCGCGACGCGATCGGGGCGCGGCCGTGCGTTAGGTCGGTCGCGGAACTGCCGCGAGGAATCGACGCCGCCGTGCTCGCCATCCCCCGGTCCGGCGTCCTGGAGGCCGTAAAAGCACTTGCTGGACGAGAATGCGGTTCAGCGGTGATCTTTTCCGCCGGCTTTGCCGAAGGCGGCGCCGATGGTCTCGCTGAGCAGCGGGAGATCGCTCGGATCGCCTCCGCCGCCGGCATGGTCATCGAAGGGCCCAATTGCCTGGGCCTCGTCAACTTCACCGACAATGTCTCTTTGACTTTCGTCGAGTTGCCGGAAGCCTCGGCCGAGGGCGACGAGCGCCTTGGCATCATCTCGCAATCCGGTGCGATGGCGGCCGTCCTGGCGACCACGATGATCAAGCGCGCCGTCCCGCTTTCCTGTTACGTTTCAACGGGGAACGAGGCCGCGAGCGGCGTTGAGGACTATGCCGACTACCTGCTGGACCAGCCGCAGGTCAAGGTCGTAGCCATGATCGTCGAGCACTTCCGCAGCCCGCAACGCTTCCTGGAGTGCGCCGCGCGCGCAGCAGCGGCGGGCAAACAGATCGTGTTGCTTCATCCAGGCCGCAGCCAAGCAGGGCGCGAGAGCGCTGCGACGCACACCGGTGCGATGGCGGGGGACCATCAGGTCATGCGCGCCCTCGTCGCGCAAGCTGGCGTCATCCTGACGGAGGGGCTGGAAGAACTGGGCGATGTTTCGGAGTTGGCGCTCCGTTGTCGCACGCGGCCCGGCGAGAACCTCGCAGTCGTGTCGGAATCGGGGGCGCTCAAGGCGATGGTGCTTGATCATGCGGAGAGCCTCGGCCTCCGTCTTCCCAAGCTCGCGGACCGCGACAGTCCTGAGTTGCGCAAGGTGCTTCCGGAGTTCGTCCCGGTGACGAACCCGCTCGACATAACGGCGCAGGGGCTGGTCGACCCCGGCATCTACACCCGGACCCTCGCAGCTCTAGCTGAAGACGATCGCATATCGACGATCCTGGTCTCGCTGATCCAGACCGATACGCCCACCTCGCACATAAAATTCGACGCCGTGGCTTCAGCGATCGAGGCCATGCGGCGCCCTAAGCCAATCATCGTTGCGGGCGTGGACGAGGGGGGCGGCGTGCTGGCCGAGGATGTCGCCAGGCTGCGGCGGCTGGGCGTGCCCTACCTGCCCACCACCGAACGCGTGCTGCGGGCGATCGCTCGATTTGCGGATTTGCCCGCATCGGGGGCCGCATCGCCGCCGGCGGCGGGCATCGATATCGGCGTGGGATCGCCAGGCGAAATTGTACCGGAATACAAGGCGAAGGAACGTCTCGCCCCGCGTGGCGTGAAATTCTCGCCGTCGTGCATGGTGGACACCCTCGAGGCTGCGCGACGGGTCGCCTCCGAACTCGGCTATCCGGTTGTGCTGAAGGCGCAATCGGCGGCGCTGAGCCACAAGAGCGATGCGGGCGGGGTCATCGTCAACATCGCTGACGAAGCTGCGCTCGCCGCGGCCTGGAATGCGCTCCACAGCAATATCGCCTTCGCCCGCCCCGGGCTCGCGCTCGACGGTGTGCTGGTCGAGAAGATGGCGCAGAAAAGCGTCGAGATGATCGTCGGCGCGCGCCGCGACCCGGAATGGGGGCCGGTGATCCTCGTCGGGTTCGGCGGGGTCGCAGCCGAACTCCTCAAGGACGTCGTCCTGCTGCCTGCGGATCTCTCGCGCGAACAGATCGTCGAAGCGGTGCTGAAGCTTAGGCTGGCGCCGCTGCTGACCGGATTTCGGGGCGCCCCCGCCTGCGATCTGCAAGCGCTGGCCGCGACCGTCGAGGCGCTCGGCAGGGTCGTTCGAGGCACGCCGACGCTCAGAGAGGTCGATCTGAACCCGGTGCTGTTGATGCCGGAGGGCGAAGGCGCCGTGGCGCTGGATGCCCTTATCTCCTACTAGGAAGCTCGAGCCCGAGAGCTTCTCGAGTCCTGAAGACCTGATCGGCGAAGGAGGCCTGTTCTACCCCGCGCCCATCAGTCGCAGGCCGAAAAGCTTTATCCACCGCGGTCAAACCCGTTCGATGGGAAACGAGTGACAGGAGAGGGGCCGCCGCCGAAGACGACCCTTAAGCTTCACCGCAAGGGCTCACTGTCTTCGTTAGCTGCGGTTTTCAGGTTTCACCTTGGAAAGGTCATAGGACCCAAGCCCCGGCTTGTAGCTCTTTTCGTCGATGAACTGACGAATGCCTTCCTTCCGGCCTTCGGTCTTGTCGTGGAAGTTGGCGGCCTCCTGCATCCGGACAAGGTAATCTTCCGCCTCGTCGTATGCCATGTTGATGACGCGGCGAACCGCATCCTTCGCGTATTTGAGCGCCACCGGGTTCTTCTGGAGCAGGAGGTTGGCGACCTCGGTCGTGCGCGCCTTGAGGCGGGCCAGCGGGACGCTCTCGTTGACGAGGCGCATCGCCGCCGCCTGCTTCCCGTCGATCAGTTCGCCCGTCAGCGTCAGCCACATCGCATCACGCATGGCGAGCAGGTCCGCAACCACCTTGGTGACGCCCCCGCCAGGCAGAATGCCCCAGTTGATTTCCGAAAGTCCAAACTGTGCTTCGTCCGCTGCGATGGCGAGATCGCAGGCGAACAGAGGACCAAAGCCGCCGCCGAAGCACCAACCGTTCACCATGGCGATGGTCGGCTTATGGAACCAACGCAGACGACGAAACCAGCCGTAACTTTCAAGCTGAGACTTCCGAACTCCGCGAAGCCCCTCGGCCTCGGTCTCGCGGAAATACTCCTTCAGGTCCATGCCGGCTGACCAAGCGGCGCCTTCGCCCCCAAGCACGAGCACGCCGACGTCATCACGAAACTCGAGTTCATCCAGCACTTCCATCATGCGTCGGTTGAGCGTCGGGTTCATGGCGTTGCGCTTCTCCGGGCGCGCGAAATTCACCCAGGCGACCCGGTCCTCGACATGACAGGAGACCACGTCTTTTTCGTCCATTTTTTCGGCCTCCGTTCCCGGCCGTCGCGCACCACCGATTGGTCGCGCCGTCCGCGCCAAGATAATGTATCCAAGGCATACATTATCGGCTATGCTCGGCGCAAGAGCGCGATGCGATCAGTCGAAGCGTAAGCTGCGTAGCGGGATGCCGCACGGTGGCGGTGAACCTCGCCGGGGCCGCGCGCATAACTGATGTATCCGGATGATGCGGAGGGGGAAATGTTCAGAGACACGACTTTGACCACGGCGGACGCTCCGTTCGGGCGGGAGGTGGACTACTGGCGCTCCTCCATCTGCGACGTGATCTTCGAGCTCGACATTGCAGTCGATCGCAACGCCGCCTTCCGGGCCTCGCTGCGGCAGCAGAGCCTCGGATCGATCGGGCTGAGCCGCATAGAGATGAACCTCGATCAGACGGTGAATCGCACGCGCCAGGCGATCGCTCGCAGCCGGCAACCGCAATTCGAATTTGTGACGATCCAGACGGGCTGCGTGCGGCTCGCGCACCGCGGACGCGATGCGACGCTCAAGGCGGGCGATTCCATCCTGGTCGACAACCGGGAGCCCTTCACGCTGCGGACCCAGGCGCATTCGAAGACGACCTCGTTCCACTTTCCCGCGTCCTGGCTGAAGCTGTGGTTGCCGCATCCCGAGAAGGTCATCGCTCAACCCATAGCGGGCGAAAGCCCCTGGGGCCGTGTGCTCGCGGCCCTGACCGCGGCGCCGCCGCCCCCGAACTCCGGCTGCCAGTTCGCCGCCGGCCTTTACGCCGACCAGCTCGCAGGCGCGATCGTCTTGGCGTTGCAGTGCGATCGCGACGACCAGCGCGCGAGCCCGCGCAAGACGTTCGAACGCTGCATGGAGCTCCTCCGGGCCAGCGCCCACGACTGCGAGCTCGACGCCCACCGTGCGGCGAGGGAACTGGGGATATCCTTGCGCTACCTGCACAAGGTGTTCGCCGCACAAGGTACTTCGTATGGTGCGGCGCTACTGCAATGTCGCCTTGATCTGGCGGCCCGCATGCTTCGTCAGCCGCAGTTCGTGTCGTTGTCCGTGGCCGAGATCGCCTGGCGTGCGGGCTTTGCCGATCCCAGCAATTTCTATCGCCGGTTCCGCGAACGATATGGCGCTCCCCCGGGGGTGTATCGAACCGGTGCCGGCGAGGATGGAGCGCATCTACTGCAACAGCGAGCGCACATGCGGCGGAGTGCACCTGCTGCAAGAGCGAGTGCACATCCAGCTAGAGCGTGCACGGCGGAGTTCTTCTACTGATCCTCTAGGCGGTCGCAAAAGCGCCTAGTTAACAATAACGGGGGAAACATGCCGAGATTCTCAACTGCCCTGGTGACACTACTCATGTGCGGAGCTGCGCAAAGCGCGCTCGCACAAGCCGCACCAGCCGGACCCATGATCGAAGAGGTGGTGGTCACCGCGCAAAAGCGCGCGGAGAACGTCCAGGATGTGCCGATCGCCATCTCCGCTTTCACCGGGACGGCGCTCAAGGAGCGCGCCGTCGCCGATGTTTCGTCACTTTCGAACCTGGCTCCGAACGTCACGTTCGACGGTGGCACGCCGTTTTCCGGATCGACGGCAATTCTGGCTGCATATATCCGCGGTATCGGCGCGAACGACTTCGCCTTCAACCTCGATCCTGGCGTGGGCATCTATCTCGACGGCGTCTATCTCGCACGAGCCGTCGGAGCGAACCAGGATCTGGGCGATGTCGAGCGGATCGAGATCCTGAAGGGCCCGCAAGGGACCCTCTTCGGGCGGAACACCATCGGGGGGGCGGTCTCTATCGTGACCCACGAGCCGGGCGACCAGTTCCGATTGAACGGAGAGGTGACCGGCGGCAGCTACAAGCTCTTTCAGGTGCGCGGACTTGTCGATGTCCCGATCGTGGAGAATCTGAACTCCTCGCTGGCCTTTTCGGTCAAGCGCCGCGACGGCTACATGGAACGCATTCCGTTCCCCGGTGTCGCCAGCTTCAACAACCCGCCTACCACCTCCTTCAAGGGTATTGGGTACAAGGGAGGCCTGGGTGACGAAGGCGGTGAGAACAACTGGAGCGTTCGCGGCAAGGTGGTCTGGAAGGATGGCGGTCCGTTCCGCCTAAGCCTCTCCGGCGACTACAGTCTGACGGATCAGGAGGCGATGCCGAATACCCTGATCAAGACGGTCCCGTTCGTGTTCGCCGGCACCTACAACTGCGCGCTGACGGCTACGGTGAGCCCGGCTTGCGGCGGCGGGCCGCCGTCATTCGCCTATTCCACGGGCGTGGCCGGCTTGTTCGGCTTGTTCGACCTGCCGAGTTCCTTCGGCGTGAACGTCGACAGCAATCCGTCCAACGACCGGGTACCCTACGATGACCGGTTTCTGACGGGCAACATCGACAAGAGCTACGCCACCGCGGACAACTTCTCCAAGATCCGCAACTGGGGGCTCGCCGCCAACGCAAGCTACGACCTCACCGCCAACCTCCAGCTCAAGTCGATCACCGCATACCGCGATTTGGCCTGGCGCACAGGGGTCGACCTCGACGGCTCTCCGCTAAATTTCCTGCAGCTGACTGAGCAGCAGATGCAGCACCAGTTCAGCCAGGAGTTCCAGCTCTTGGGGAACGCCCTCGACAAGAAACTCAATTATGTCCTGGGCGCCTATTATTTCCAGGAAGCAGGCTTTTCGCACGACTTCGTGAACTTCGCCGAAGGATTGCTCGAGGTCGATGGCCGCAACAATCTCAAAACCAAGAACGGCGCCGTTTTCGCGCAGATCGATTGGCGCATCAATGATCTGATCGGCATTACGATCGGCGGCCGCTACACCAAGGAAAAGAAGGAGTTCGAAGGTTTTCAGACTGACAGCAACGGCCTGACCTACAAGATACTACAGGCCGTCGGCGTGCCCCCCTGCGCCAGTCTGACGCCGATCTCCGAGGCGTGCCGAATCGCGGCGGGCTTCCCGAACCCGGGCCAGCCGCTGCGCTACTACATCGCCGGAATTCAGAAGGAGAACTTCGACAACTTCTCGCCGAAGGTCGGCGTTCAGCTTCATCCGGCAGAAAACCTGATGATCTATGCGTCCTGGTCTAAAGGTTACAAGACGGGAGGATGGACCACGCGCCTTTCCAACCCGCTTCCTTACGCTCCGACGTTTGGACCCGAGAAGGCGACATCCTACGAGCTCGGCCTCAAGTCTCAGTGGCTTCAGAGACGTCTGCAGTTGAACGCCGCTGTCTTCCAAACCGATTACAATGGGATTCAGCTGACGTTCGAGCAGGGCGTCTCGCCGACGATCCAGAATGCCGGCGACGCCCGCATCCGCGGTTTCGAAGTCGAAGTCGTTGCGGCCCCGGTGTCGGGCCTGACCATCAACGGTTCGGTCGGTTACCTGGACGCGGTTTACACCAAGGTCGATCCTGGCGCGGCCGTCGCTCCGAATCCCGACCCGGTCTTCGGCAACTACGGCGTCTATGTGGGGGCGACCCTGCCGAAAACTCCGAAATGGAAGTTCAACTTTTCGCCCAGGTATGAACTGAGCCTCGGCGGTCGCGGGCGTCTTATCCTGCTAGCGGACTACACGTACACGGCTAAGATGAAGAACGATACCGAAGGGTATTTCCTGACGGGAAGGCCCTCGACCAATATCGTCAACGCCAGCGTCGAGTACGAAGAGCCGGAAGGAAGGTGGGACATCGTCGTAGGCGGTACGAACATCACGAACGATCGCTACTTGGTCACCGGCCAGGCGCAACTTGCCGGCGGCCAGATCTATGGAACCTACAACCGGCCCGCCGAGTGGTACACGCGCTTCCAATTCAAGTTCTGATCCTTTCCTCAACGGGCGACGCCTTGGCGTCGCCTAGCCGCATGTGCGCGAGCGGTTCCGGGGTTTCCCAAGCCAGAGTCGCGCGACCCGAATTGGAGTAATCATGAAACACGATAGCATCGGATGGCGCGACGCGCCGAGGATTCTGGCGGCCGTCCTGGCGATCTTGAGCGCGGGCGCGTCTAACGCGCGCGCGCAGGAGGCGCCGCTGACGCTGAAGGTCATCACCGGAAACGAGGGCAATCTGTACGCCGATTACACGCTGGTGATGGGCAAGACCGATGCGATCCTGATCGATGCGCCGTTCACCCAAGCGGAGGCCCACCGGGTCGTCGGCGAAATTCTTGAAAGCGGCAAGCACTTGAAGGCGGTGTACATCACGCACGATCACC
Organism: uncultured Phenylobacterium sp.; assembly: GCA_966434565.1. Taxonomy (GTDB): domain Bacteria; phylum Pseudomonadota; class Alphaproteobacteria; order Caulobacterales; family Caulobacteraceae; genus Phenylobacterium. Next base: position 10,661 of record CBJNAS010000025.1, on the reverse strand, counting down.
CCGACCACTTCTTCAGCGTCGATGTGATCGCCCAGGCCTTCCCCGACGCGGACATTGTCTCGGCCCCCATCGTGGCGACCGACATCTCGCACTCGATCCCGGCCAAACTCAAGCGTTGGGCGCCCATCCTGGGGGCGAACGGCCCCCGGCATCCCTTCGCGCCGCGTCCGCTCGAGGGAGATCACCTGGAGCTGGAAGGGCAGAAGCTGATGATCCTCGGCCCCATGCAGGGCGACCACGTCGACGCCACCGCGGTCTTCGTGCCCTCGATCGACGCTCTGATCGCCGGCGACCTAGTGTTCAACAGGATCCATCCGTGGCTCGGCGAGAACACGGCGGCCGCGCGCAAAGCCTGGCTGGTTTCGCTCGATCGGCTGGGCGCGCTGCATCCGAAGATCGTGGTGGCGGGCCACAAATTCCCCGGCCTGCCCGACGACGCCTCCGCGCTGACGTTCACCCGTGACTACATCACGGCCTTTGACGGCGCGGCGGCCTCATCCAAGACTTCGGCGGAGCTGATGGCGAAGATCAAAGCCCGCTTCCCCGACACCCACGACGTCCTGAACGATTTCATTCTCCCCAACTCTGCCAAGGTGGCGACCGGAGAGATGCCCAGATGGGACGAATAGCGCCAGGTCGCCTCGTCCTGGCTGTCGTGGTCGCGCTCGCGGCCGGGGCCGCCAGAGCGGAGGACGCAGCCGTCTATCAGCGGTGCGCGGCCTGCCATGGGACGGAAGGGCAGGGCGCGCCGGGCGCATTTCCCCCGCTCGCCGGGCGGGTGGCGGAATTGGCCGCAGCTCCGGGCGGACGGACCTTTGTGATCCTTGCGCCCTCCAAGGGCCTTGCCGGCGAGATCATTGTCGATAGGACTGTCTATCGCGGCTTCATGCCGCCGCAGGGGCTGTCGCCGGCCGATCTGGCGGACGCCCTCAATTACGCCGGCCAGACGCTTGGCGGCCGTCAGGCCAGGACGTTCCGGCCCTTCACGGCCGCCGAGATAGAACGCGTGCTGGCAGACCACCCCTCCGCCGGACCTTCCGAGCTCGCCGCCCTGCGCCCTACCGCGAGCAAGCGGCGGGCCCGCTGAGCTCGTCCTGAGCAGGTGGCGAAGGCGCCGAGCGATTTCGCCCTAAGGGAGCGCCGTCGGGGGACGCCGGCCCTGTTGTCCGAGGCGACCGCGCGCCCCGGGGCACATCGCTATTTTCCTCTGACCGGTATGGCACGGGCAGGCAGGCGCCGGAATCCGCGTGAAACATTGTTGAGCGCGCGCTCAGGCGTGTCGGTGAGTTCGAAGCGTGCGACGTGCTCGGCAAGTGCGCCGAACACCGCGCACAGCTCCATTCGCGCCAGCCCTTGCCCGGCGCAGCCGTGCGGGCCGTGGCCAAAGCCGAGCTGCTGCCTTTCGGGCCGGTCGATCCAGAGCCGATCGGGTTCTTGGAAGAACCGCTCGTCGCGATTGGCGCTGGCGTAGGATACGATCACCCGCTCGCCTGGCGGGATCACTGTGCCATCGGAAAGAACCGCCTCCCTCGTCGTCACGCGCGAGAAATTTTGCAACGGCGATTCGACCCGAACGATTTCGTTCGCCGCGCCCGTGATCAACCGCGGATTGGCCCGGAGCTTGTCCCATTCTTGTGGAAATTGCGCGAATAGCCACACGCCCGCCGCGATCGAGGAGATCGTGGTCTCGAATGCTGCGACTATATAGCCGGCGAGCATGCCGATCGCCGTATCTCGCGTGATTTCCCCGCGGTGGGACGCGGCGATCAGCTGCGCGGCAAAGCCTTCCGGCAGAACTCGGTTCTGATCGTAGAGCTCGGCGATCAGCCCCATCATATGCTGCAACTGCCCCAGCCCCTGCTCCATCCGTTCGTTCGCCGGCCCGGCGGCGTTCCACGAATTCTCCGCGAGTTCGAGCAGCGCCGGCCTCACGTCTTCCGGCCAGCCGATAAGGTCCATGACGAAGTTGATTGGCAGGTCATGAGCGAGATCGGTGACAGCGTCGAACGCGCCACGCGCCGCTATCCTCTCGGCCAACGCGCGGGCGCGTCCCTGGATCTGGTCCTGGAGGGGTTTGAGCGCGGCCGGGCTCAACACCGCATTCATCAACCGCCGCCGCTCGGTGTGGACGGGCGGATCCTGGCAGATCAGCGCCTCGTCCCATGCTTCGTTTATGATCGGGTTGAGGCCGATGCCCTGCGCTGAGGAAAAAGTCCGCCAATCATTCAGCGCGGCATAAACGTCGGCGTAACGGCCGATGAAGGTCGCCTCGACCCTGTCGAGCTTCACTGCGGCTCCAAGGTCGCGCAACTCGCGATACAGGGGATGGGGATCAGCGAGCGACGCATCGCAGTACAGATCGACCCCGCTCGACGGCGCCGGATGGCGAGCTGGCGCTTCGTTGGTTTGATCCATGAGCTACGGCCCTCAATCGTCTGGCAGCGAACACGGCGGTGCGTGGTCGCGGGGATGCGGATAGAGCCTGTCCGCGTCAGGAAAAGCGAAGGCTCACGGCGCGACCTGGCCTTGGTCGATCCAGCGCGCCGGTCGGACGCTTTCGCAACAAAGCCTCCACCATGACGCTTCTCCCGTATCGTCCGAGGCGGCGGCATGCCGGCGCGCTAAAACGCGACAATCTGTAAACTTTGGGTGCGTGTAGGTCGATTACGACATTTTGTCAAGTTCGACGGGGTGTCTCGGCGAAACCAGCGGCGGGAGCGGCCGATGCGAAATCTCGAACGCCTGATCTGCCGGAACCCCCATTGCGATCAGGATCGTCTGGACCATGACGATGGGATAGTCCTCGCCTGGATCGAAGCGCAGCATTGTCGTCATCGCGGCGAGCGAGCTTCCCAGAATGATGTCGCGGCCGATCGCGCTGCAAGGCAGGACGAGTGTGCCCGCAGCAAGGCCGGCGCTGACTGTCGCCTCGGCCTCGCGGTGAGTTTCGACCCCGAAGATGAAGCCGCTCGCGCTTAGGTTGATCATCGACCAGGCCCACTTCGGATCTTGGCGAACCCTTGCGAGATAGAAGCGAATTGCTGCCGACGCGCGCTCGCGAGGATCTTCCAGAACCGAAATCGTGTGCGAGACCGCCGTCAGAAATTCGTGCGTCAGCTCATACGTGACGGCGTCGCGCAACTCAGGCATGCCACTGAAATGATTGTAGAAGGTCGGGCGCGTTATTCCCGCGCGCCCGGCGATATCCTCAATTCGCGCATAGAGGCCGTTCTCTTCGCCGAAAATTTCGAAGGCGGCGGCGATGATCTTCGCGCGCGTGCGCGCCCGCCGTTCGCGCCCGATTTCGATCCTGCGCTCTGCATCGGCGAGCGGTTTCGTCAACGTGGTCCCCGTCATCGCAGCGTCCTCTTAGAGCAGTCCGCTGAGGCGCATCATACGTCTAATTTCGGGGGCAATTTGTGCGATCGGGTCGCCTTGGCGCCGTCGTCTGGCTCGGGACGGACGGTGAGCGCCTTTTTCGAAGTTCAGAGCCCCGCTGATCGAGGCCCGTGCGGGCCTGCGATCAGTTCCTGGCCCGTTCAAAACTCCAGTACGATCTTGCCGAAATGGCCCCCGGACTGCTGGTGGCGGAACGCCGCCGCAATCTCCTCCAGCGGATAACGCGCGTCGATCACCGGCCTGAGGCCCATCACTTCCACGCCCCGCACCATGTCGATCTGGTGCCGACGATTGCCGACGACCAGGCCCTGGATCCGTGCCTGGCGCGCCATGAGGGCAGCGGTGGGGACCTGGCCGACGACGCCTGTAAGGACGCCGATCAGGGCAATGTGCCCGCCGATCCGGACCGCGCCGATCGGCTGGACGAGGGTCCCGGCCCCGCCGACCTCCACGACATGATCCACGCCGCGCCTGTCGGTGATCTCCAGAACCGATTTCGCCCAGTTCTCCTCACGCCGGTAATTCACGACGTGATCCGCGCCGAGCGCCCGCGCCCGCTCCAATTTCTCGTCGGACGAGGAGGTCACGATCACGCTCGCGCCCATCGCCTTCGCGATCTGGAGCGCGAAGATCGAGACTCCGCCGGTGCCGAGTGCAAGGACGGTGTCGCCAGGCTTCAGCCCGCCGCTCACCACCAGCGCCCGCCAGGCGGTCAGCCCCGCCGTGGTCAGCGTCGCCGCTTCTGCATGGCTGTAGCCGGCCGGAGCGCGTGTGAATGCCTGCGCGGGCGCCACAACGGTCTCGCGCGCATAGCCGTCCGCGCCGTCTCCGGGGGTGGTGGAGAAATCGCCGATCGTGGGCTCGCCCGCGAGCCAGGTCGGAAAGAAGGTCGAAACGACATGGTCGCCCGCCCTGAAATCCGCCACCCCGTCTCCGACCGCCTCGACCACGCCTGCGCCGTCCGACATAGGGATGCGACCCGCCGAAGCCTTGAGGACGCCGGTCACGACGCTAAGATCATGATAGTTCAGCGAACTGGCATGCAGCCGGACCCGGATTTCGCCCGGCCCCGGCGCGCCGGGGTCCTGAAGGTTCACAAGCTCGAGAGTGTCGAGGCTGGCGTGTTCGCCCAGTCTTACCGCCTTCATATCAAACCCAACGCACGCGCATGCCGTGCCCGCGGCAGCTGCGAATTGGCGCCGACCCCGGCAGGCTTCATCCGCGTCACGCGCCGACGGCCTTCCTGACGGTATCGCGCCACGGGGTCGTCGACCGGCCGATCAGTCGGCTCAACGTGCGGCTGTCATCGAACAAGGCGCCGTCCGCGGATTTGGCGCTGCTGTCGGCGATCAGCTTCGCGAACGGGCCGGGAAGTCCGATTTGTTCGAGAGCGGCGGCGTAGTCGGCCTCCGGCAGATGATGGTAGGAGACCGGCTTGCCGCTCGCTTCGCCGAGGGCGGCGGCGAGTTCGGCCTCGCTAAAGGCCTCGTCGCCGGCAAGCTCGTAAACCCGTGGGGCGTTCGAGCTGTCGGTCAGCACGGTCGCCGCGGCCTCCGCATAATCCGCCCGCGTCGCGGTCGAGATCCGGCCTTTGCCGCCGCTCCCGAGCAATGCCCCATGTTCGACGGCAGGCGCCGCGCTTTCGGTGAAGTTTTCCGTGTACCAGCCGTTCCGCAGCAATGCGTGCGCCAGGCCGCTCGCCCTTAGGGCCGCTTCAGTCGCACGGTGCTCGACCGCGAGCGCCAGCGGATTGGTGTCAGCGTGCAGGATGCTCGTATAGGCGATAAACTTGACGCCTGCCGCCTTGGCGGCGTCGATCACTGCGCGATGTTGCGCGTCGCGTTGGCCGACCTCGCTGGAGGAGATCAGCAGAAGACGATCGACGCCCGTGAGAGCCGCCGCAAGGGTCTCCGGCTTGTTGTAGTCGAACGCGCGGACCTGAACGCCGCGATCGGTTCCCGGCACGCTCTTGGACGGATCACGCGCGAGCGCGACGATCTCGTTTGGAGAAACCTTGTTCAGAAGCGCATCGAGAACAAGCCTTCCGAGGTGGCCCGTGGCGCCGGTCACAGCGTACATATTCGTCCCCATGAATTCCAATTTCGGTTGTCCGCAGCACCGTAGTCCGGTATCTCCCTATTGAGAAGTACACACAAAAAGGTAAGCGTTGCATGCCGACGCGTCCTTCCTCGCGCATCTCGGGCCGCATGGAACGCGGAGATGTGTTCGAGCCAAATTGTCCCTCGCGCGAGGTGCTGAAGCACATCACCAGCACCTGGGGCATTTTGGCCCTGATCGCGCTGCAATCCGGAACGCTGCGCTTCAGCGAATTGCGCCGAAAGGTGAACGGGGTAAGCGAGCGCATGCTGGCGCAGACGCTCCAGCAACTGGAAGCCGACGGATTGATCGACCGGCGAAGTTTCCCCGTTGTGCCTCCGCACGTCGAATACAGCCTGACCGAGCTCGGCTGTGAAGCGGCTTGCCTCGTCGAGGCATTGGCCGACTGGATCGAGGACAGGTTGCCGGCGCTCCAGCAAAAACGATAGGCTCAGGCCAGCTCGCCCTAAGCCAGTTCCTCCGAGGCCGCGTCGTATCGGCTTCTCGCCTGACGGACACTGTCGTGGCTCTGTTCGGCCCAGGCGACAAGGGCTGCGAGCGGCTCGAGCAGGGACCGTCCAAGGTCCGCCAGCCGGTATTCCACGGTCGGAGGCTTGGTCGGGAAGACGTGGCGAGTCACGAGACCGTCGCGCTCCAGGACCCGCAAGGCTCGGGTAAGCATGCGCTTGGATATATCGGGAACCGTGCGGCGCAGCTCGCTGAACCGTCGCGGGCGCACCGCGAGCGCGATCAGGATGAGCGTGGTCCACTTGTCCCCTAGCTTGTCGAGCACGTCGCGTATCGGGCAGCGCTCGGCATCCAGGCCCAACGTTTGCCAGTGGTTGAACTTGGCCAACATCGTCTCAACGCCGGCCATGGTGGTTCCCTTCGAGTAACCTGGCGCCAGAAAACTGCCTCCTTATGTCGTTCGGGGCAGGTCTCTAATTTAGACCAAGGTCATTTCCGAGACCATGGGGCTTGAGGCATGTTCTCCAGACGCGATGTGTTGTCGATGGCCGCGGCCCAGGCCGCGGCCCCCCTTCCGGCGCTCGCTTCCTCCACTGGGGTCAGCCGCGTCGTCTATGACCCTCGATTTCCGAAAGCCCGGCGGTTGGCGCAGGGGATGAGTGGAGGCGGATCGGCTGTGGCCATTGCCGCCGACCCGACCATCCTGACGGGCTGGTCGCTCGGAACGGGAGACGTGCTCCGTGGCGTCACCCCCGAAGCCGCGCCTTTCTGTCTTGGCCAAGTTCTCGGCTCCCGGGCACGCCTGAACCTCACCCGCCTCGACCGAGACCTGTTCGCTTGGTCGATCACGATGGCGGCGGACTGATGCCTGGCACGGTTCTTCCCCCGGGAGTCGAGCCGAACGCCTTCTCGGAGGCGCTGGCCGCCTTTGCCAAGATCGTCGGGCCGCAATGGGTCCTTGGCGGAGACAGTCTCGCGAGCTATGCGGACCCCTACTCGATCTCCGACGACGCCGCGCATTCGGCTTCGGCGGCCGTCGCGCCCGCTTCGGCGGAGGAGGTCCAGGCCGTCGTCAGGGTCGCCAACACCTACAAGGCGCCGCTTTGGCCGGTCTCCTGCGGCAAGAACCACGGTTATGGGGGGGCGGCCCCACGGATGCCGGGCACCGTCGTCCTCGATCTCAATCGGATGAACCGGATCCTCGAAGTGGATGCGGAGTCCGGCTACGCCCTCGTTGAGCCTGGAGTCAGCTACTTCGACCTCTATCGATACATCCAGGAAAAGGGGCTGAAGCTTTGGCTCGACGTGCCCGATCCCGGCTGGGGCAGCGTCTTGGGCAACGCGCTGGAGCGCGGGGTCGGCTACACGCCCTACGGCGATCACTGGATGATGCAGTGCGGCATGGAGGTCGTCCTGCCCAACGGCGAGATGATTCGCACCGGCATGGGGGCCATGGAGGGCGCCAACACCTGGCAGCTCTTCAAGTACGGCTTCGGGCCCTATGTAGACGGCCTGTTCTCCCAGTCGAATTATGGAGTGGTCACGAAACTCGGCATCTGGCTCATGCCCGAACCGCCCGGTTATCGGCCCTACATGATCTCCTTCCAGAGGGAGGAGGATCTCGAACAGGTCGTCGACATCATCCGGCCGCTGAAAGTCAACCAAATCATCCAGAACGCCGCGACCATCCGCAGCCTGCTGCTGGTCGCCGGCATCAACGCGACCAGGAGCCAGTACTACTCGGGGCCCGGGCCGATCCCGCCGAGCGTCGAGAAGAAGATCATGGCCGATCAGGACATCGGCATGTGGAACTTCTACGGCGCGCTCTACGGCCCGGTCCCGGTGATGGATTGCCTGGAGGGGATCATCCGCGATGCCTTCACTGCTGTCCCGGGGGCGAGGTTCTTCCGGCCGGAAGACCGGAAAGGGGAGGGCGACGTGCTCAAGCACCGCGCCGAGACCATGCGGGGTGTTCCTCGGCTCACCGAATACAGCTTCGTGAACTGGGTGGGCGGCGGCGGGCATATCGGGTTTTCCCCGGTCTCGCCGATCCGCGGCGCCGAGGCGATGAAGCAGTACGCCATGGTCAAGAAGCGGCTGCACGAGCACGGCTTCGATTACATGAGCGTGTTCGCGGTCGGCTGGCGTGAAATGCACCACGTGGTTGAGATGGTGTTCGACCGGCGCGATCCGGAGATCAAACGGCAGGCCTACGCCTGCTTCCAGCTGATGGCGCGCGAGGCGGCGGAGGCGGGTTATGGGGAGTACCGCACGCACATCTCGTTCATGGACCAGATCGCCGCGACCTACGGATGGAACGGCGGCGCCATGCTGAAGTTCCAGGAGGCGCTGAAGGACGCGCTGGACCCCAACGGCGTCCTGGCGCCCGGCAAGCAGGGCATCTGGCCCAGACGTTACCGGAAGGCGTGAGCGATGCGTTCCATTCTGCTCTTCGCGGCCGCCCCGATCCTGCTTGCCAGCCAAGTCCGGGCCGCTCCGCTGCAAACGGGCCAGCAGGCGTTCGAACGCCATTGCGCCGAATGCCATGCTCCTGGGGTCGGGCATCCGGGTACTCAGCAACTGGGGTGGGTCCGCGGCCCCGCCAAGGCCGAACTCGAGCGCCGAACGGACCTGACGCCCGCCTATGTCGTCTTCGTGGCGCGCCATGGCCTCGCGGAAATGCCGCCGTTCCGGCCTACGGAGCTCGGCGACGCCGATCTGCAATCGATCGCCCGCTATCTCGCGCCGGCCAGACACCCCGAGAGTCATTGAATGCTGGCCGGGTCGGACGCTGCGGCGGCGATGGGCGATCTCTACGATGACGGTCTTCAACTCAGCCGCCTGATCGGCGGGCCGACCACCTCGCTGGATCCCCTACGCGCTGGGCGCTTAGGTGAGCGGGAGCGAGGCCCCCGCCCATCCGCTGTCACTGGAACAACTGCGGAGTCGGGTTCGGCGCAAAAGTTATAGTAAAAAAAACGCGCCGTCGCGGGCGACGGTTACGTAGGGAGGGTTGCGATGGGCGTCGAATTCTTCTCGACCCAGGTATTGAAGCCTGCGAAACGGCTCTCGTACTGGAACCAGATCACGAACGAGGTGATCGACGGTACGAGGATCTGTTCTGACGACGAACAGTTCGCGGCCCAGATGTGGCGCCGGCGGCTGGGGAATCTCGTCTTCCTGCGGCCGAGGTCGCCGCGGGCCGCCATCGAACGGGCCCACGCCGCAGCGGACGCCGGTTCAGGCCGAGTCATGATGCACCTCCAGCATCGAGGCTCCTCCCGCAATCGGCAGGGCAAACGAGAGGCCGAACTGGGCGCGGGCGACCTGACGATCGTGGACGCCAAGTCGCCTTACCGATTGGATTTGTCCGCCAATAACGAGGCGCTCGCCGTGGAGATGCCTTGGGAGCCCCTTTCCGCGTTGGTTCCAAATCTCGGCGATCAGGTTTGCGCGCGCGTTAGCGGCGCGTCGCCGTCCGTGGGCCTCCTGCACGACTTCCTCCTGTCGTTCTGGCGACGGCGGCCGCTGGCGGAGGACGCCGAGGAGACGTCCCAACTGTTCTATCAGATGATGGCCCTGGCCCTCAGATCGCCCCCCGCGGACCGGCCGGCGCAAGGTCAGGTGGATCGGCTGCTCGCCATCGTGGAGGCGAACCTGACCGATCCGGGGTTCAACACCGTCGTGCTGGCGGAGCTGGCGGGAATGTCGCCCCGCTCGGTCCAGATGGTGTTTGCGCGCCTTGGCGAGACCCCGTCCCGCTACATCGTCCGTCGCCGTGTGGAGGTCGCGGCGGAGATCCTGACGGCGGATCCCACGCTCTCCATCACCGACGTGGCCTTCGAGATGGGTTTCAACGACAGCGGCTATTTCAGCCGCTGCTTCCGAGCGCACAAGCGGCAGGCGCCGAGTCAGTTCGCCTCCGCCCGCTCAAATTGAAGGCGCGCCCTTCAGGCCCCGTTGTTGAGCCCGGCCAGCGCGCCTCCGTCGACGAGCAGTTCAGCGCCCGTGATGAAGCTCGCCGCGTCCGACAGAAGGAACGCCACCACCGCGGCCACTTCGTGCGGCTGGGCGCACCGCTCCAGCGGCGCCGCCCTGCCCAGAGCCGCCATGCCGCCTTCCAGGTCGCCCCCGAAGATGTCGTGGGCCAGGCGGTTGAGCATCTCGGTCCGGATCATGCCCGGCTCGACCACATTGACCCGTACGCCAAAACGTCCGGCTTCCACCGCGGCCGTCTTGGTCAGGCCGACGACGCCATGCTTCGAGGCGGTGTAGGCGCCGCTGTGGGGCAAGCCGCGCGCCGAGGCGATCGATCCGGTGTTGACGATAGCGCCCGCCTTCTGGGCGATCATTACAGGCAAGACGTAGCGCAGACCCAGGAACACGCCGCGCAGATTCACGGCGATGACCTTGTCGAACACCTCTTCCGGATAGTCGGTCAGGGCGGAGACCGCCCCTTCGACGCCGGCGTTGTTGAAGAAAGCGTCGATGCGGCCGAAATGTCCGAGCGCCCCGCCGACATAGTCCTGCACCTGGCTCGACTGGGTGACGTCCGCCCTGAAGGTCTTGACCTCGCCCCCGAGCGCGCTGACGGCGCGCGCGCTTTCGGCCAAGGCGTCGGTATCGATGTCCACCAGCAGCAGCCGCGCGCCCGCGCGCGCCAAGGCCAGGGCCGTCTCCCGGCCGATCGCTCCACC